>JANOEV010000478.1:0-4375 GCA_031413695.1 Burkholderiales bacterium | reverse complement strand
GATGGCGCCGGCCAGGAGGTGAGAGTGGCCGTCTTCGTGTTGGAGGCCTTCGCCGTTCAGCGTGGTGCGGCCGCTGGTGGCGCCCAACAGGAAC
The DNA here is from genome assembly GCA_031413695.1 of Burkholderiales bacterium. Lineage (GTDB taxonomy): Bacteria > Pseudomonadota > Gammaproteobacteria > Burkholderiales > Usitatibacteraceae > UKL13-2. The sequence goes on along the minus strand of JANOEV010000478.1, from coordinate 4,281 downwards.
CCGCGGGCGCGCATGTCGCCGGCGGCCCAGGCGAGGTCGCCGATGCGTTGCATGCCGAACATCGAATAAAAGATGAAGAACGGCAGCATCGGCAGGTTGTTGGTGCTGTAGCTGGTGGCGGCGGCGATCCATGAGCACATGGCGCCGGCTTCGGTGATGCCTTCCTGCAGCACCTGGCCGGCGGCCAGTTTTATGTCGCCAACGGCACCCTGTCGTGCCAGTTGTACCAACGCAGCGCCGACATATTTCTGGGCGTGCCGTTTAATATTGCCTCATACGCCCTGCTGACCATGATGGTGGCGCAGGCATGCAACCTGAAGGCCGGCGAATTTGTGCATACACTCGGCGATGCGCACCTGTATTCGAATCATCTCGAGCAGGCACGCGAACAACTCGCCCGCACACCGCGCGCCATGCCGACCATGTCGCTGAACCCCGCGGTCAAATCAGTTTTTGATTTCAAGTTCGAAGACTTCACGCTCAATGACTACGATCCGCACCCCGCGATCAAGGCGCCCATCGCCGTATGAAAAGACCGACGCAACTGAATCTGATTGTCGCGGTCGCCAACAACAACGTCATCGGCCTCGCCGGAAAAATGCCGTGGCATCTTCCCGCCGAGCTGGCCTATTTCAAGCGCACCACCACCGGCCACCCGATTATCATGGGACGCAAGACGTTTGAATCGATCGGACGTCCGCTGCCGGCACGACGCAATATTGTGGTGACACACAACCACCAATGGCGGCACGATGGTGTTGAGGTGGTGCATTCATTGGCGGATGCGCTTGCGCTGGTCGGGGCTGCCGACAACCCGGCGGCGTTTGTGATCGGTGGCGCGACCCTTTATGGCGAGGCGCTGCCACACGCAGATCAAGTCTATTTGACGGCGATCGACGCGGATGTTGCCGGTGACACATTCTTCCCGGCACTGCCCGCCGACGCCTGGCAGGAAACGTCACGCGAACGCCGATTGAAAGACGACAACAATCCCTACGATGTTGATTTTATTGTTCTGAAACGGCGTTCAAACCAGCCTAATCAAATTTGAAACACGCCTATTGGCGGCTTGTTTCATGGCTTTTTGCCTGAAAACCACCGTGGAATGGCGTGTTTCAACTTTCCTTCGACAACGCTCAATACTCGCCCGCGCCGGAAAACTGCGGCTGGTAGTTGTCGCGCCAACCGCGCGGTGGTGGCGCCGGCATCATGTTGGATGCATCGTAATCAAAACTGATATTGTCTGCGGTCAACCACTCCGTAAGCGCATCAACCAGCGTCTCGGTCACGCGCACGCGCCATTGATCGGGCAGCACCACCGGGATTTCCGCGTCACCATTGTTGTAAACAATTTTGACGCCGGCCGCATCGGATTCGCCGGGCGCCAGGTGCGGCGACAACACACGCCGCAATTTGCCACCATCGGCGTGGCTGTTCATGGTCAGCGTGATTTGGCGGATAAATTTGCGTGCGTCGTCGATCGAAATCACATCATCCGCCACCACCCGGTTACCGCCGGAAAAATCGTCGTGTGAAACACGGCCACGCACAATCAACGGTTGGTCGTCACGGATCAACTGGCGGCGTTTGTCAAAGATTTCGCTGTATGCCACCACCTCGGCACGCGCGCTGCCGTCATCGAGCGTCATGACACACATGCGACCGCGTTTGCCATTGCGCACGCGTTGTTCATACAGAATGCCCGCCAGCAAAATAGACTCATTTTTTGGCTGCAAATCTGCCAGCAGGGTTTTTGCAAACTGGCGGATTTCGCGTGCATAGGTGGTGAAGGGGTGACCCGACAAATAAAATCCAAGCGAAAGTTTTTCGTTGTTGAGTCGTTCGCGCTCGGACCACATCGGCACCGACACCAACATCAGCACGCCGCCGGATTCCGGCGTGGCGTCACCGAACAGGTTTACCTGCTGCGCGTCGCGCTCCGCCTTGTCGGCGAGTTCAATCGCCTGTGGCAGCGAGGCAATCAACGCCGCCCGGTTTGCCTCGAGCTGGTCGAAAGCACCGGCACGGATCAGCGCCTCCATGGCGCGTCGGTTGACGCGGCTGCGGTCGACGCGTTTGACAAAATCAAGCAGGTCCCGGTACGGCTTGCCATCCCGACGCGCGGTTTCGATTGCCTCGATAGCGGACCGGCCGGTTCCCTTCACCGCACCCAGGCCGTAGCGGATGGTGCGATCATCGGTCGGGAAAAAACGATAGGTGCCGACGTTGATGTCAGGCGCCAGCAGCGTCAGCCCGATGGCGCGCGCGTCGTCGGCAATCTGTTGCACCTTGTCGGTGAAATCCATGATGCAACTCATGTTGGCGGCCATGAACGCCGCCGGGAAATGCGCCTTCAGATACGCGGTATGGAATGCGACCAGCGAATAGGCGGCCGAGTGGGATTTGTTGAAACCATAACCGGCAAATTTTTCCATAAAGTCGAACAGGGCGTTGGCGACACTCGCCTTCACGCCGTTCTTTTGCGCACCCGCACTAAAAATGTCGCGATGCTGCGCCATTTCTTCCGGCTTCTTCTTGCCCATTGCCCGACGCAACAAGTCCGCACCGCCAAGCGAATAGCCGCCGATGACCTGGGCAATTTGCATCACCTGCTCCTGATACACCATGATGCCGCAGGTCGGGGACAACAACGGCTCGACGCGTGGATCCAGGTAGGTGACCACCTCCTGGCCCGTCTTGCGGCGGATGTAGTCGGGAATCAGTTCCATCGGGCCTGGACGATACAGGGCGTTGAGCGCCGTCAGGTCCTCCACCGAGGTGGGTTTGGCCTGTTTGATCAAATCGCGCATGCCGCGACTTTCAAACTGGAATATCGCGGTGGTACTACCGCGCGCAAAAACATCGTACGATGGCTTGTCGTCGAGCGGGATGGTTTGCAGATCGAAATTTTTGTGCTCGGGGTGCAACGGGTCGTGACGGATCAGCGTCAGCGCCTCCTCGATGATCGTCAGCGTCGTCAAGCCGAGGAAGTCGAACTTGACCAGTCCGACGGCTTCAACATCGTCCTTGTCATACTGGCTGATGAATGACGCGGAACCATCGGCGACGTATAGGGGCGTGAAATCGGTCAGCGGTCCCGGCGCAATCAACACACCGCCGGCGTGCATGCCGACGTTGCGGGCAATGCCCTCGAGTTTCAGCGCGAGCGTCATCAATTCGGCAACTTCTTCCTCGGCCTTGATGCGCCCATTAAATTGCGCCTCTTGTTTGATCGCTTCGCCCAGCGTGATGCCGAGTTGATTCGGAATCAGCTTGGCGATGCCGTCGACGTGGTTGTAACCCATGCCCAACACCCGGCCAACGTCGCGGATCACCGCCTTGGCGGCCATGGTGCCAAAGGTGGCAATCTGCGAAACGGAGTCGTGGCCGTATTTGTTTTTGACATACTCGATCACACGGTCGCGACCTTCCTGGCAAAAGTCGATATCAAAATCTGGCATTGAGACACGTTCCGGATTGAGAAACCGCTCGAACAGCAGGTCGTATTGCAACGGATCAAGATCGGTGACGCCGAGTGAATACGCCACCAGCGACCCCGCGCCCGAACCACGCCCGGGCCCGACCGGCACACCGTTGTTTTTTGCCCAGCCGATAAAATCGGCCACGATCAAAAAGTAACCCGGGAAGCCCATATGGATGATGGTTTTGACTTCAAACTCAAGCCGCGCCGTGTATTTCGGACGCACCGTATCGCGCTGCACCGTGTCGGGAAACAGCATCAACAGACGTTTTTCCAGGCCCGCCCTGGCCGTATCGAGCAAATAGTCATCGACCGACTCGCCATTCGGTGTCGGGAAATTGGGCAGCCGCGATTTGCCGAGTGTAAATTCAAAGTGGCAGCGTCGGGCGATTTGAACGGCATTTTCGATCGCCTCGGGCACATCGGCAAACAGCGCGACCATCTCCGCAGGTGTCTTGAAATACTGCTCCTCGGTAAAGTCGTTGCTACGGCGTTTGTCACCGAGCACCTCGCCGCGCGCAATGCAAACCCGCGCGTCGTGCGCCTTAAAATCGTCACGCTCGGTAAACTGCACCGGGTGGGTGGCAACCACCGGCAGGTCACCCACACTCGCCAGATTGAGCGCAGCGGCGATGTATGCTTCGTCACTGTCACGACCGGCGCGTTGTAACTCGATATAAAACGCCCCCTGAAAATCATCCGCCCAAGCATTGGCCAACGTCAGCGCACGCTTGGCATCCGCCTGCAGCAAGGCCTGGCCGTGTGGCCGATGCTCGTCGCCACCGAGTTCAAACCCTGGT
>JANOEV010000477.1:0-2854 GCA_031413695.1 Burkholderiales bacterium | reverse complement strand
CTGAAGTGATCAAGACCATGATGAAGATGGGGTCGATGGTCACCATCAATCAGGTGATCGATCAGGAAACGGCAATTTTGCTGGTCGAGGAAATGGGCCATACCGCAATCGCCGCCAAGGCGGATGATCCCGAGTCGTATCTTGAGGAGGCGGTTGTTCACAGCCCCGAGGAAATGGTGACACGACCGCCGGTGGTGACGATCATGGGTCACGTCGACCATGGCAAGACCTCATTGCTCGACAAGATTCGCAGTGCACGCGTTGCTTCCGGTGAGGCCGGTGGTATCACCCAGCACATTGGTGCCTACCACGTTGAAACGCCGAAGGGTGTCATTACGTTCCTCGATACACCGGGCCATGAGGCGTTTACCGCCATGCGTGCGCGCGGCTCACAAATCACCGATATCGTTATTTTGGTGGTCGCTGCCGATGACGGCGTGATGCCGCAAACAAAAGAGGCGATTGCGCACGCCAAGGCGGCAAATGTGCCGATGATTGTGGCGGTGAACAAGATCGACAAACCCGAGGCAAATCTCGAGCGGGTCAAGCAGGATTTGGTCGCAAACGATGTGTTGCCCGAGGAGTACGGCGGCGACGTGATGTTTGTACCGGTGTCTGCGAAGACCGGTGCAGGTCTGGACAAATTGCTCGAGGCAATCCTGCTGGTCGCCGAAGTCGCCGAATTCAAGGCGGTGAAAAATGCGCCTGCAAGAGGTGTCGTGATCGATGCGCGTCTGGATAAAGGCCGCGGACCGGTCGCAACCGTGCTGGTGAAGTCGGGCACGCTGAAAAAAGGCGATATGTTGCTGGCGGGCGCCGTTTTTGGCCGGGTACGCGCGCTGATCGACGAGGATGGCAAGAGTATTGATCAAGCCGGTCCTTCGATTCCGGTTGAAGTCCAGGGCCTTACCGATGTGCCGGGTGCCGGCGAGGACATGATGGTGTTGAATGACGAGCGCAAAGCGCGCGAAATCGCGCTGTTCCGTCAGGGCAAATTCCGCGACGTCAAGCTCGCCAAATTACAAACCGTCAAACTTGAAAACGCCTTTGAACAAATGGGTGAGGGCGCGACCAAATCACTCGCCATCATTATCAAGGCGGACGTGCAGGGCTCATATGAAGGTTTGACGCACGCGCTGGCCAAGCTCTCCACGCCGGAAGTCAGGGTGAATGTGGTACACGCGGGTGTTGGTGCGATCAGCGAATCGGATGTCAACCTCGCAATCGCGTCGAAAGCGGTAATGATCGGCTTCAACGTCCGCGCCGATGTCGGCGCACGCAAGCTGATCGAAAACGCCGGCGTCCAGGTCCGCTACTACAACATCATTTATGAAGCAGTTGATGATGTGAAAGCCGCACTTGGCGGCCTGCTGTCACCCGAAATCAAAGAATCGATTCTCGGCATGGTCGAAATTCGCAGCGTATTCAAGATTTCGAAGATTGGTTCGGTCGCCGGTTGTTTTGTACTTGACGGCGTGATCAAACGGTCTTCGTCGATCCGACTGTTGCGCGATGGCGTGGTCATCTTTAGCGGCGAATTGGAGTCGCTAAAACGCTTCAAAGACGACGTCAAGGAAGTCAAGGCGGGCTTTGAATGCGGGCTGTCGTTAAAAGGCTATGACGATATCAAAGAAGGCGACCAGCTCGAAGCGTTTGAGACCACCGAGGTTGCACGTTCGCTTGCGTAATGTAGAAACGGGAAACTATTGTGGCAGATGCACGCAACCGGAAAATTGCTGATCAAATCCAGCGCGAGCTGTCGGAGATGATCCGGCTTGAACTGCGGGACCCGCGTGTGTCGATGGTGACCCTGACCGACGTCGAGGTGGCGCGTGATGTGTCGCACGCAAAGGTTTTTTTCACCCACCTTGGCAGCGCAGAGCAGGTGTTGTCGTGCAAGAACGGCCTGAATAGCGCGGCCGGTTTTTTGCGCATGCAACTGGCCAAACGACTGACGATCCGTGTGGTGCCGGCGTTGCATTTTGAAGTGGATCAATCGATCGAGCGCGGTGCACATCTGTCAAAGCTGATCAATGACGCGGTCGCCGAGGATGCAAAACATCCGCACGATGGCGGATAAACAAAAGCAAGACGCGCAGGGTCGTCGCCCTGACAACGCGCCGCTGGTGGGGGGTCGTTAATGGCGTCGGACACCAGCAGACCAAAGATTGTCCGCCGCAACGTCGATGGGGTCCTGTTGCTCGACAAGCCGGTCGGACTTTCCTCCACCCAGGCGATGGCCGCCGCAAAGCGTTTGTTCCGTGCTGAAAAGGCCGGTCACACCGGTACCCTGGATCCATTTGCAACCGGCCTGTTGCCGGTTTGTTTTGGCGAAGCCACCAAATTCTCGCGATTCCTGCTTGACGCGGAAAAATCCTATTGCGCCACACTCAAATTGGGCGAAATCAGCCAAACAGGGGATACCGAAGGGGCAATTGTCGAACGTCGTGAAGTGCATGTCACCAACGACCAGATTTGCGACGTATTGACGACGTTTCTCGGCGCAGGACGTCAGACGCCACCGATGTATTCGGCGCTGAAACAGGATGGTGTTCCGCTATACAAACTCGCACGTCAAGGGGTCGAGGTCGCCCGCGAGGCGCGTCCAATCACGATCTTTGCCCTGTCAATGGTTTCTCTGCTTGAACACGAGTTGGTGATCGAAACCAGGGTTAGCAAGGGGACCTATATTCGGGTGCTGGCGGAAGAAATCGGCGACGCGCTCGGGTGCGGTGCGCACTTGACCGGGCTGCGACGCACAGCCACCGGTGGCTTTGATCTGTCGCGCGCGCGCGGGTTGAATGATCTGGCGGCAATGAGCGAACCCGAACGCGACCAAATATTGTTGCCGGCG
>JANOEV010000476.1:0-4945 GCA_031413695.1 Burkholderiales bacterium | reverse complement strand
GTTGTTTGAATAGTCGTGAAACGGGATGAGTCCGGCTGTTGTTGAAAGTTGCCCGACATATGATGTTGTCGCCAGCATTGGATTGGCGATCGGTGTGAGCCACGGATACCCGGCATATCCCGACCGGAATGTTGTCATCGCTTCGCGAATCTCATTGGCCACCCGCCGCTCGACCTCCGGCATGAGTTCGTCAATGGTCACATAGATCAATTGATCGTTGAACGTGGTGCTTGCAGGGGCGATCACAAACTCACCGGTCAATGCCGCGTTATCGTAACCGGTACAGCGCTGATTGGCTGGCAGCGCCGCCCAACCAACCGGCGTTGGAATGGCATCAAGAAAATCACCCGGCTGGCCGTATCCCTGCGGATTGGGACCGGTCGCCGTGACTACGCGCGCCTGCGATCTGCCGGTGGTTTGTACCAGCTCGCCGGGAATAATCAGCACAAAGGCAACACGATCACTTAACAGTTTGCCGGTTGCATCACAAACCTTGAGCCAGGGCCATGCCGGCCCGTTGGTAGCCGCGCAGGAAAACGTCGTGGTACTTGCCGAAGCCGTGCGTGGATTCAGAATGCCCATGCATGGCGCGGCAGGATTGGGGTCCGCCAAATTTTGGCTGGTTGCGTACCAGGGAACGATACCAAGTACATCCCGCTCACTCGCGCCGTCAATCGCCAGCCCCAATTGCTTCCAAGGCAACCGGCCCACGCATCGTAACGACGCAACCTGCGCCGCCACGCCGCTGAGCCCAGGCAGTCCATTTGCCACCGCGCCGTTCAGGCAGGAGGCTGCGTCGGACAGGCCGTCGTAATTTGTGTTCTGCAGCGTGTCCGGCGTTGGCAACTGACCGGGCCGGTTGCCCGAACCGGGTGTCCCGTTGACCGCATAGCCGATCAGCGCCGCACGCGCCGCCGCCATGACCTCCGCATTTGTCGTCAGTTTTTGCTGGCTGCGCAGCGCCGAACCTGCACCGGCGCCAATGGTGCCAAGGATGGCGACGCCGCCAATGGCGAGCATGATCAAAATGACCAGCAGCAACACCAAGCCGTGTTGCCTTGCGACCGGTGTCATGGCGCCGGCTTTTTTGCGGGTGGTTGGGCGGGCTTCTTCACCGCCACTTTCTTTTTCGACGCACCCGGTACATCGGTAGATTGCGGCTGACCTTTTGTAGCATCAATCGTTTGCGCCGCATTTGCGCCGGGAAGCACAAATGCGGGCTCTGCCCCGACCATGTTTGGCGCCACCGTCACCTCCCGTAGCGGCACCCTCACATAACGCGACTCTGTTTTTCCGCCGCCGTTGACCCAATACGTGGTGCCGCCGTCGCTGCGTTTGACAAAGCCGTTGAGCACCGTGGTGCGTTGAATCACATCGCCCTCGACAACAATGGTCCCATCGCGGCGGGCCCTATCAAGCTGTGTACGTTTGTCGTCCGTAAAAAACAATTTCCCGCTGAGCGGCAACGAGGTTGTGGTGATCGGGTCGGGGGTGTAGCCAGCCGGTGATTTGTTTGAGCTGTCTGTTTTGTCTGCGGTGACGTTGTTGCTTTGCGCACCGGCGGCCGTCGCCGCCAACATTGCGACCACAACCAAAACGAGACGTCCAAACGCCGGACGACGAATGGCGCGCAATGTGCCGCTCATTTCCGTGCTCCGGCATCGGGCAACTTGGCGGCGGCCGGCACATCGATGGCGGCGCGTTTGTCGACGAGTGTGATCCATTCAAGTGTGCATTCGGCTTCGATTGCCGGCGTCATGACGATGGCGGCATTTTCGCGTTCCCGGTTGTTTTCGCCGGCGTCAATTGCACCGGTTGCACCCGCTGTTTGCGAAAGCGCTTTGCGGGCGGCTTCGGCGTCCGCCTGCAATGCGCCCAGGCTGCGCTTGATGACACAACGGTCGATCGGAAACAGTCCGCGTTGCAGGCGGGGAAATTCGTCGAGAAACCCGACTAAATCGCCGTCGTGGATGGTGCTCGCCTTGAGCCGGATTCGGCTGCCAAGCGCATCAACCGCGCTGATGCTGGCACCACCGGCCAGTTTTAACGGCCGTTGTTCACTCATTTGATAATCGAGGGTGATGATGTTGTGGCGCAGTTTCAACGCCTCCATCGCATCGAGTAAATCGAGCCGCTTTTCGATGATGAAAACACCGCGGGCGGTCAGCGCCTTGTAGGTGTCTTCCGAATTGCGCAAGTCATCGCGTTCGCGCTTGGCATTGGCCAGTCGCGATTGCATATCGTTCAACGTGCGTTTGGATTGAATGTTATTGGTCTTTTCGGATTGCCAATAGACATAACTACCGCCGACCAGAAACGCCGCCACACCGATACCCACCACCAACACCAGTGAGGCAAATCGAAGTGCACCAAACCCTTCTTTGGTCAGGATACTCATGTGCCGGGCACCTGTTTAACCAGCTTGATAGAAAAGGCGGCCGCCGCGGCGTTCACATTCTTGCGATCGATAACTTTGAGACTGGCCCGCGGGCCGGTATCCACGGGATAAGCCACGACGCTGGCTTGATAGAAAGGCATTTTGCCGAGCTGCGTCACCAACTGCTCAATTTCCGCGAGCGCTTTGCGGGTGTCGCCGTCAAACGGCTGGATTGCCATCTCCAGAACCGCAATTTGAAACTTGTTACCCGCCAGCGGCGGATTGGCCTCGTTCGCCGCCGTCATCGCCGGGGCAGCAGCGGGCGCCGAGCTGGCCTTGGTCTCCGAGGAGGCCGGCAATGCCAGGTTTTGTGTGCCGGTCTTGGGCGGCAGTGCCAACACGGTTGTGTTGTCGTTACTGGTTCCCCAAGTGACTTGATTTAACGTGACAAGAGGAAACTCGCCGATCACGCCGGCAATTTCCTTGAGCATGACGCCCGGGGTGGCAGGCAGGGGACGAATCTGTGAGTTAAAGAAAGTGCTGGTATCGCGCACGGTATCGGTTGCCATTTTTTGCGCGCTCATCGACGCCAAAACGCTTTGATACTCAGCCTGCAACCCGCGTTCCTGAATAAAGCGACTGCTGATTTCGTCCCCAACCTTGTTTGCCTGATAAAGGTTGAACGCCCCCCCCGTTGCGCCTGCAGCCAAAATCACGGCGGTGGCGGCGAACAAGCCGATGCGTGCCCGTCTGAAGGTTGCATAGCGCGAGTCGGTTTGCGCGGCAAAATGGTTTTCAAGCCGGCCGCGCGAATAGAGATGACAAAGGATTTCTTCGGCGTGCGAAGAGGTTGGCGCGGGCGAAATCTTTAGCTTGGTTGCGACGTCGGTGATATCCAGGAAGCGGTAACGCAACATCGGAAACGAGCGGATCGCCTCCTGCATCATGGCGCGGTCACGCTCATGCACCAGCATGCATACCTCAAGTGCATCGTCTTGCGCAAAAAAACGCAGGCTGTCAAGGTACTGCCAGGTGCGGCTGGTTTCTGCGGCAATCAGCTGGCCGACCGAGCGTGACTCATCATAAATGATCGGCGTCAGCCGGCTGAACTTGACCTGCTTGTCTTTGAAATACGTCTGTCGCAGGCCAAAATCCGGAACAATGGTCACGAGCATGGTATGCGCCGAAAAAACATCCAGCTCCTTGAGCAACTGTGCCGACAAAACTGCTGAAGAATAGATTCCTTCAAGCGGGACCGAATGTTTTTCGGCGGCGGCCAGCACCGGCTTGAGAATGTCCGGATTGGTGACGGCGTGCAGGAAAACGCGGTCATCACGCCGTCCCTCTTCTTCGCGGCCCTGAATAATTGCGTGGCGGTACGGTGAGGCGCGGTATAACTGACCGAGTTTCCGGTCGACAACCGCATCCTGATCCCGACCGCTCAAATGCGGAATGGTATCAAGACGAAAGTCCTCTTCAATCAAATCGGTGACGAGAAATGTCGGGATACCCTTGTGCGACTCAAGATAAGTATCGAATTCCGGTGTCGCCAGATCAGCAAGTCCAAAATTCTCGCGACCAATCAACGCGTTGCCCTTGATCAGCAATGCAATCAGTTTGTCGTTTGTCAGGTAGAGGAGGTGTTTGGTCACGGGCGTGGGCTAAATTAACGAAGAAGACAATTTCACAACGTCAACGGATGGCGGTTTTTGAAATGACATCGTACATTGGCAGGAAGATCGTCACCAGAATACCGATCAATATGCCGCCGAGGACAACCGTTAGAAACGGCTGGATTAGCTCTTGCAGCTTGGACATGGTTTCCTTGACTTCACGGTTATAAAAATAACTCACGTTTAACAATGCCGTATCGAGACCACCGGTTGATTCGCCAACCTTCAGCATGCGCAATACCAGCGGCGGGAACATTCGCGCATTCTGAAACGCCGCCGTAATCGCCGTGCCGTCGTTGATATCACGACCGACGCGCTGCAGACCTTGTTCAAGCACACGGTTACCGACAATTTTTTCGGAAATTTGTATGCAATCCAAAACGCCGAGGCCGGATTTATACATCAGGGCAAAGTACGTTGAAAAGCGCGCCAAAATTATCTTTTCAATCAGCTGCCCCATGACAGGCACTTTCAGACTGAGGGCGTCGATTTTGTAGCGGAAATCTTCATTGGTTTTGGCGAGCACAAACGTGACCGCGATGGCCGCCGCCGGGATGCCGAGGCAAAGGTACCAAAACTGCTTCATGAACGCGGAGATGGCGATCAGTGCAAGGGTCGCTTGCGGCGGGTTGGGGGTGAGCGCCTTCATGGTGATTGCAAGCTGCGGAACCAGAAAAATCATCAACGCAAACACCACGCCAACAATCACGGTGCCGGCGAAAACCGGGTACATCATGGCTTTTTTGACCTGCGAGGCAAGTTCATCCTGCCATTTCAGGTTTTCCGTCAGTTGCGTGAGAACCTCCGGCAATTGACCGGTTTTTTCACCGGTCTTGATCAACGCGATAAACACCGTGTCAAACGCATGCGGGTGATTGGCCATGGCTTCGGACAA
>JANOEV010000475.1:0-2053 GCA_031413695.1 Burkholderiales bacterium | reverse complement strand
CCAACACGCCAGCAGACTGCCGGCGATGGCCAGCCGCCAGAACGCGATAGCCAACGACGGAACCGCCTCGTGTTGCGCGGTCCGGATCATGATTGCGGCAGTCGAGACGATGGCCACCGAGATACCCAACACGACCAACGGGAGCGCGGCAGGCCTGTCAGCCATTATTAACTAATAACATTAAGAATGATCGGTAATATATTGTTTTATTTAGTATTAACATCTAATTACCCATTGGGCTTTCGCCCGTTGCGTCTTTCACGCATTTCATAAATTCACGGCCTGGTTGCGGCTCACAAGTCCTGAATGCACGAACTTCGGCGGCGCATGCGTCGGCGGCTTTGCCGCTTAACGAATGACAAACCAGAGGATTGGCCAGCAGGAACGCGCGATCACAGGCGAAATGTGCGTCGCCTTTCAGCGGCCCGCATTTTTCAGCCATATGCATATGCCGCTCACAGCGCAGCTGCTCGACCCCCGGTTTTTTTGCGCATGGCCCGACGTGACCGAAGGCCGCAAACGACGCGCACAACATTACGCAAATGGCAATTCGCCATTTCAACGGTTTGATGCGGATGGTGTTTGAATGAAGCATTGGCATTCCCATGGCTATTTCGGCGGTTGAACAAGTTTGGCCACGATCTTTCGGGCCAGTGGCGCCAACAGCATGACGGCCGGAAACGCACAGGCCCATGCAACTACAAAGGCGCGCATCCAGCGCGCCAGAAAATCCGCGACAAATCCCAGATTGAGCAGGGTCAACACCGCCGACATCACAAACGCCATCAGCATCGACATAAAAAACGCAAAAACGATTGCGGTATATTTCGCCGGGATCATCAATCGGTACCTGATGCAGTTGGTCGGGGGTGTGTTGGTGGTGGCAATCAAGCCTGCAGCGCGCCGATGATCATGCCCGCGGCAACGGTACGATTGGTTGTGTCGTCAATCAACATAAAGCAACCGGTGGTCCGATTGGTCTCAAAGGCATCAAAAATCAACGGCTGTTGGGTTGAAATTTGAACTTGTGCAATTTCGTTCATTAACAGTGTGTCGGACGGCACCGGCTCTTTTGCCAGGGTTTCGACATTCAGGCGAAATTCAATCTTCTCAATCACGGCGCGGGTTGATTGTGTTGTATGTTTGATCCAGTATCGACGGCCAAACACAAGACTTGACGGGTCCAACCAGCATAAATTGGCTGAAAACGCCCGTCCCACATAGGGTTTCTGTTTTTCCGTTGTGTCTGAATCGATCACCGGCTCACCTGCCACGTCGCCGGCCACCAGCATGTCACCGCGCGAGATATCGAGTTGCCGGTCGAGTATCAAGGTAACCGCCTGTTCCTCATGTGCCTCGTCTTGCCCACCGCCATCGAATTGGATTTCAGCAATGATGGCTTCCACGCCGCCCGGCAATACCCGCACATTGTCGCCACGCCTGATGCCGCCGCCGACAACCGTGCCTTGGTAGCCGCGTAGTGACGCGTCTGGCCCAAATTTTGATTTCATCACCCGTTGCACCGGAAAGCGAAACAGGTGACTGCCGGCCGCCACGACGCGATGGGCGGATGTGGTCTCGAGCGTCTCCAACAGGGTCGGGCCGCGATACCACGGCATCGCCCCGCCGTCTGCCTGCCCGCGCGTCGCCAGCATTTCTCCACGAAGCGCCGACATGGGAATAAAGGTGACCTGCACGAACGTCAGTTTTGCCAGAAATGAGGCGAACTCGTCACGCAGACGATTAAACACGGCTTCGTCGTAGTTGACCAAATCCATCTTGTTGATGGCGACCACCAGATGTGGGATCCGCAACAGCGACGCAATCACCGCGTGGCGGCGTGACTGGGTGCCAACGCCCTTGAGCGCGTCAATCAACACGATTGTCAAATCAGCGGTCGACGATCCGGTAATCATGTTGCGCGTGTATTGCTCATGACCGGGGGTGTCGGCCAGGACGAAGCGGCGCTCGCCGATGTCGAAGAAGCGGTAGGCGACATCAATGGTGATGCCTTGCTCGCGCTCGGCGGCCAGGCCATCGACGAGGAAGGACA
>JANOEV010000474.1:0-2805 GCA_031413695.1 Burkholderiales bacterium | reverse complement strand
GCCGGTGACGGTGGCGGCGGATCGTAAAGGTCCCACCCGATTCCCGGTGATCATTTTTTCCCACGGCTTGGGCGGCAACAAGGCGGGCGGTAAATACTGGGGGGAGCATTGGGCAAGTCACGGCTATATCGTGGTGCATTTGCAACATCCCGGTAGCGACGAATCAATTTGGCAGGGCAAAGCGCCTGCCGACGTCGTCATCGGCATGAAAAGTGCCATGACCATGAATAACCTTGGGCTGCGGGTCGGTGATGTGCATTTTGCGTTGGATGAAATCACCAAGCGCGGACGTGCCGGTGAGGGTGTTTTTATATTTGCCGATCCCGAAAAAATCGGCATGTCGGGTCATTCATTTGGTGCCCAAACAACGCTGGCGGTCGCGGGGCAATCGAGCCCGGCAGTGCGCGGTCAATCCGGGTTCGACAAACGCATCACCGCGGCGATTGCATTCAGTCCAAACGCACGCAACAAGACCAATCTGACGAAGCAATTTGGTGATATCAGGTTGCCGTTTTTTTCAATCACCGGCACCAAAGACGGCGCGGTATTGGACGATGGCACCGAGGTCGCACACCGTATCCTGCCGTTCCAGAATATGCCGGCCGGCGACAAATATCTGACCGTGTTTGAAGACGGCGATCACATGATATTCGGCGGTCACAAGCTGGCAGGACGCCGTCCGCAAACCGCACGCGACAATGAAATTCAGAATGATGTGAAGGCATCGACACTTGCATTTTGGAACGCCTATTTAAAAGACGATACCGATGCAAAAAAATGGCTGAGCAGTGCGCGGGACGGCTTCGCGGTGACACTGGCGTCAAACGATAAATATGAAACCAAATAACAGGCTCGCCATGAACGCCATTGATTCATCAAATCAATTCAAACAATGGCCGGTACGGTTTGTGCTGATGCTCGGCGTTGTCCTGCTGCAAGGTTTTGTGTTGCTACCGATGACCGGCGCTGCCAAGCCGACCGACAAACTGACCGCCGATGATGCGCGGCATTTGTTGAATCGAAGCGGGTTCGCGGCGAGCCAGCAGGACATTGCAACGTTCACCGGGATGAGTCGTCAGCAGGCGGCGGATAAATTGGTTGGCGAACGCCGCACGGTTGCGGTCACGCCGCCGCCGAAGTGGGTCAATGAGCCGATTGTGCCAGCCAGCAAATACCGCGATATGAGTCCGGAAGATCGTGAAGCCGAGCGCAAACTGAATGTTGAACGGGCGTTTGATTTGCGCGAATGGTGGTTCCGCGAAATGCTGACGACCCCATCGCCCTTGACGGAGAAGTTGACACTGTTCTGGCACAACCACTTTGCCACCAGCCAGCAAAAGGTCCGGCATACCAGTTTGATGTACCAGCAGCATGTGCTGCTGCGCAAATACGCGTTGGGTAACTTTGGCGCGCTGCTGCATCAAGTCGCGCGTGACCCGGCAATGCTGATTTACCTCGACAACGCCAACAGCCGCAAAGAACAGCCGAACGAAAATTTTGCACGTGAAGTAATGGAGTTGTTCACACTCGGCGAGGGCAACTACACCGAGCAGGACATCAAACAGATGGCGCGGGCATTTACCGGCTGGTCGATTGACCGTGAGACGGGTGAATTCATGTTCCGCCGCGGCATGCATGACACCGGCGAAAAAATTATTTTTGGCAAAAAAAGTTATTTCGAGGGCAGCCAGGCGCTCGACCTGCTGTTGCGGCGGCCGGAGACGGCGCAGTTCATCACGCGTAAATTGTGGCGTGAGTTTGTATCACCGACGCCCGACGAGAAAGAGGTTGCGCGGCTGGCTGATGTCTACCGTGACGCCGGTTACAACACCGCCAAATTGATGCAGGCGATGCTCGCCTCGGATGCGTTCTACGCCACCGACAATCGTGCCAGCCTGATCAAGTCGCCCGTTGAGTTTGTGCTCGGCACACTCAAGCAGTTTGACATTGACACGCCCAACCTGCGGCCGTTTGTGCTGGCCTCGGCATTGCTCGGTCAGAACGTCTTTTCCCCGCCAAACGTTAAAGGCTGGCCGGGTGGTGAAAATTGGATTAATTCGGCGACCCTGCTGGGACGCAAACAATTTATTGATCGTTTGTTCAAGAACGAAGACCGGATGGAAGCGACCATGAATGCGCTCGACGAAATGGCCGCACGCAGCGGCACGCCACCGCCACCCGGTCAGGCACAACGTCAACAGCGTAATGTTGAGCGCGCAATGGCGGCACTCAAATGGAATCTGGACAATTGGTCGAAGCCGTTTGCGCATTCAGGCGGCAGCAGCGATGCAGGAAATGGTGCGCTCGGTATGTCGAAGCTGGTACTGGCTGTCGCCCCCCGTGAATTGCCAGCGGGTAGTAACGCCGCAGATTGGGCGCGCAGTTTGGTTGCCGACCCGGCCTATCAATTGAAGTAAGGAAAACAAAATGAACCGACGCGATTTTTTACAATCTGCCGGCGTAGCCGGTGTTGCGGGTGCCGCTTGCGTGCTGCCGCTATTTGGCGAAACCAATGGCGTCGCATGGGCGCAGCCGGCTGCCGCGCTGTTAAAGGCGGGCGCGTCCGGCATTGATTCGGCATACAAGAATCTGCTGATATTGATCGAGCTTAAGGGCGCCAACGACGGTTTGAATGGAACGGCTGCCGCCTCCGCTGGACGGCCTGTATTACCGCTTTGCGCTGGTCGATCCGGCCAACCGCCTGTGCGAACACTTGTTCCGATTTCAGGTCGTCTACGGGCAGGATGAGGAGTCCGTGATCGTGGTGCAAGGGGCTTACGTCCGTGCGGACGCTGTGTGAAGAAC
>JANOEV010000473.1:0-6011 GCA_031413695.1 Burkholderiales bacterium | reverse complement strand
CGAGCAGTCGTTCATCCCGCTCTTGAAGGCGGTCGCGTGGTAGATCGGGCTGGGCCGGCCGACATAGTGTTTTAGCTCGCGCTGAAACTCAGCGACAAACGCGGGATCGGCTTTAGCCCGGGCGTATTCAAGATTCAAATCGTGAAGCGCAGCCTGCAATGTCTCGGCGACAAACGTGCCGCCATAAGGCCCGAAGTGTCCGGTTGCATCCGGAAAATCATACATTTGCACGTAAAACCTCATTCATAAATTGGCTGATCAGCGAATGGCTTTTCACGCCCTTTGATTCTTCAACGCCGCTGGAGACGTCAACCCCCCAAGGCTGGACCGCTCTGATCGCAGCCGCCACGTTTGCAGGATTCAGCCCGCCCGACAAGATGATCCTGTGCCGCATCGGCTGCGGGATCAGATTCCAATCAAACGTTGCGCCGGTTCCGCCGTACAACACGCCTCCGACGCCGCCAGCCACGGACTTGTCGGCATCGAGCAGCAATCGTTCGGCGCTGGCGAACCGCTGTTCACAGTTTAACAAATCAGTTGTGGCATTTACCCGTATCGCCTTCCAATAGGGTTTTCCAAATTGTTCACAAAATGCGGCCGGCTCGTCCCCGTGGAATTGCAGGATGGCGGGATTAACCTCTTCAATAGTGCGCCTGATGACATCGGCTTGTTCGTTGACGAAAAGGGCGACTGCCGATACATTTTTCGGCAGAGCCGCGACAATCATGCGCGCCGTCCGCACATCAACCACGCGAGGTGAATTCGCATAAAACACCAGTCCGATGGCGTTGGTGCCTGCGGCGGCGGCGTACAACGCCGTCGGCACATCTCGCACACCACAAATCTTTACCATCACAGTTTGCAATGCCGCCGTCATGGCCATACCACCCGTTCCCGGAACAGCGGCAGGCCGAACTTTTGATCGTATTCAATCGCCGCCAGATATAAGCCGTCCGGCGCAAAGGTCGGCGCCGCGTGGGTGCGGTCGCGCGCGGCCAGCAATGCGCACAACCAATCTTGATCCTGCCGGCCGGCACCGACATAGACCAGACTGCCGACGATATTGCGCACCATATGATGCAAAAATGCGTTGGCGCGCACGGTGAATGCAATGCGTTGTCCGTGCCGCGTGATGTTCAATTCATACAATGTCTTGACCGGTATTTTCGCCTGACATTCAGCGGAGCGGAACGCTGAAAAATCGTGTTCGCCGATCAGATGCGCGGCCGCAGCAGCCATCGCGTCGACATCAAGCGGCGCATGGAACCAGCCAACCATGCCACGCGCAAGCCCGACATCGACCGGATCGTTTAACAACAAGTAACGATATGTACGCGAACGCGCCGAAAATCGCGCGTGAAATTCCCCGGCAAACTGCGGCGCAATTGGATGCGCCCAAACAATACGAATATCGTCAGGCAGGAAGGCATTAACGCCACGCACCCACGATTGGGTGTCGCGGACCACCTCGGTATCGAGATGGACAACCTGGGCCATCGCATGCACGCCCGTATCAGTTCGTCCGGCGCATGTGATCCGGGCGGTTGTGCCGAGCAATTTTTTAATGGCCGATTCAACCCGATCCTGCACCCCGCATCCCGTGGTCTGCGTTTGCCAGCCACAGTAGGCGCTACCGCGATATTCAAGACCTAAAGCAACTCGCATGGTGCTGTCGTTTACCTGCGTAAGAATCCTGTGATTGCAAAAACAAAGGGCGCGGAGTTCTCCGCGCCCTAAATGCTGACCATCGAATACGGCGTTACAGCCCTGCCAAAATCGTCTTCGCTTCCTGTGCCTGCGCCGGTGAACCCTCGCGCGCGACTTCATTCAAAATTTCTTTTGCGCCGTCGCTGTCGCCAATTTCAATGTACGCCTTGGCCAATTCAAGCTTGGTCGCCACCGCGCCCACATCCCCGCCACCGGCGGCTGAAGGCGCCGGACTATCCAGGTCGAGCGATAAATCGCTGAGGTCCATCGATAGCGCGGGTGCGACAGCCGCTGGTGCGGCCGAGCCAGCCGATGCCGACGTTGGCTCATCCAATGACAACGACGACAAATCAAAATCAAAGTTGCTCGCCGCGGCCGCAGGCGCTGCCGCTGCCTCAGGTGCCGCCACTGGCGCTGCGGGGCTATCCAACGCCAGATCAAAGTCGAGCCCGCCGGTGTCTGCCGACGACATGTCCAGTGCGGCCTCCGGTGCTGCCGAGGCGGCATCCGGCGCGCCCAGATCCAAATCAAAATCAAGCGCGTCGCCTGCCTCGGGTGCAGGTTGATCGGTGTTTGCCGCCGTCACATCAAACGTGGCATCCGGCAATTTTGTGGTCGCGGAATCGTCAAATCCCAAATCAAAATCCAAATCCGGTTTGGCCGGATCGGCGGCGGCACCTTCCGGCGCTTTGACGGCGGTATCGCCGGCGGCAAACGCACCGGTGGCTTCATAGGGACGTCCGCCATACAAATCATTCGATGGATCAATCGACGAGCCCATCGATGCGGCTTTCGCCCACATCGGATTATTCTCACCAACCGCCTCTTTTAATTCACGCGCAACGGTCTCAAATGCAGGCGCACTCTTGCGTGCATGGTAAATCTCCAGCAACTTCATTGAGATTTCGTGACGATTCTTGTCACGTACCATTGCCTCTTTGAGAATTTCCTCAGCTTGAGCGTCACGGCCGTAGGCAATATAAACCTCCGCCTCGGCAACCGGATCAACTTCATCAGTATCAATTGCGCCCGGTCCGGCTTTGTCAAAGTCCGTCAGGAATGAACTGTTCCCGGTATCAACCAACCCACCCGCTTTATTGCCGGTGATGGTGTTTGGCTTCAAATCCGACGGCATCAAACTCGAGGTTTGAGTCATGCCACTGCCGCTCGAACCCGCCTGTTTGCGACGTCGCATAAACAGCAAGCCACCAATTCCCAACACACCGGCACCACCAACACCGGCGATGATCGGCAGGTTGTCCATTACCGTATCCATCAACTCGGGTTCTTTGGGCGCAGGGGCCGGCGCCTTGACGGGTGCCTTTGGCGCGGCAGCAGCGGCCGGTTTGGCGGCGTCGGCCTTTGGTGCGTCTGCTTTTGGCGCGTCACCCGGTTTGGCTGGCTCCGCCAGTGCCACGGCAGCGGGTGCTGCGGGTGTTGCCGCCGGCGGGGTTGCTTGTGCAATCTGGGCTGGCTTGGTATCGGCTGGCTTCGCAACAGCAGCCGGCGCGGTTTTGAGCTCAAGCAGCTTTTTTGCATCCGCCTGCTGTTTTTCGAGGGCGGCAATACGGGCGGTGGCTTCTGCCATCGCTTTTTGTTTGGCAATCGCGTCTTCTTTCGCCGCATTGGCGGCATCAACACCACCTTTGGTACCGGCTGCCCCGGCTTTGCCGGTGGTTTCAGACTTGGCAATCTTGAGTTGGTCGGTTGTCGGCGCGGGCGGCGGCGTTACCGGTTTCGCGGCAGCGACCTGACCTGTTGCCACGTTGGTTGGTGCCGGTTTGGCCGGTGCGGCGGCAACTGCGCCGGCGATTTGTTCGCGATAACCTTTCCAGTCAGCGACCTGTACCCGGACTTCTTTGGTCGCCTCATCCCGGGCGATTTTGGCCACTTCGGCTGCCGTCGGGATCCGCAAAATCTGTCCCGTCTTCAACTGGTTCATATTGTTTCTGGCAAACGCCTGTTTGTTTTCACGAAACAACGCGACCAGCATTTGGTCCAGCGATACGCCGTCAGACTTCATTTCATTGGCAATCTTTGCCAGCGTGTCGCCACGCTTGACCGGGCCATAGGTGTCACCCTTGGCGGCGTTCGATTCGGCTTTGGCCGATGGCGTTGCGCTGGTCAACGGCGCGGTTGCAGCGGGTGCAGGCGCGGCGCTCGGCCGCGGCGCAACGGCGGCGACTGGCGCTTGAATGCGGGCATCCGTAAACCCAGGGGGATCGAGCAGAATCGGGTATTCGCGCACCAGGCGACCTGAAGGCCAGCTCATTTCGACCAACACATCGACAAATGGCTCGTTCACCGGCGTGGCACTGGTGATTTTTAATATCGGCATGCCATTGGCTTTACGCTCAACCGCAAATCGCAATTGCCGTAACAACGGAGAATATTCAATGCGCGCGTCGGAATACGCCTCGGGGCTCGCGACCCGCGCAGTCAACACTTCAAATTCGCCAGGCTGCAACGAGACTAATTCAATCTCGGCAGACAGCACCTGCCCCAACGCAGAGTTGACGGAGAGTTTCCCCAAACCCGCGGCATTGGCATATGAAGCGGACAACGCGAGAAAGATGCCTCCCAGCGCCGCAGCGATTGTTTTTTTCGGTGGACGGTTCATGCGGTCGACCCCAACTCTTCGAATTTTAAGAATGTGCACAATAACATCAACAAGTACAATAACATCAACAAGTTATAGTTTCAACTTTATTCGATTTCTCATGTTCCCGCCTGCCTGCCAAACAGATATTTTGCGGCCATACAAACACCTGCAATGCCTGATTTGCACCAGCCATCGGCGCAAGAAAATCCGCTAAGTCTTTATTTTTCAACAATAATTCTTAACATTCGGCGAAGCGGCTCTGCGGCCCCCCACAATAGTTGGTCACCAACCGTGAACGCCGAGAGATAGGTTGGGCCCATTGCCAATTTCCGCAGTCTGCCGACCGGAATATGCATCTTCCCTGTCACCGCCGCCGGGGTCAATTGGCTAATTGATGCGGAACGGGTATTCGGCACGACTGTGACCCACTGGTTGGCTTCTGCCAGCATGGCTTCAATCTCATCGAGCGGAACGTCACGCTTGAGTTTGATGGTCAGCGCCTGTGAATGGCAGCGCATGGCCCCGACCCTCACACAAAGACTGTCGACCGGCGTCGCCGGCGTGCCAAATGCCGGCCCGCGACCAAGTATCTTGTTGGTCTCGGCCATACCCTTCCATTCCTCCAAGGACATGCCGTTGTCCATGTCCTTGTCGATCCACGGAATCAGATTGCCTGCCAGCGGCGCGCCAAAGTGTTGTGTTTCTTCAGCCGAAAACGCGTGTTGTTTGGCCAACACCTTGCGATCAATTTCGAGGATCGCTGAATGCGGATCGGCTAGCAGCGATTTAACTTCAGCATTGAGTGTGCCGAATTGCGTGAGTAGCTCACGCATATGCGCCGCGCCACCACCCGATGCAGCTTGATACGTCATGCAGGTCATCCACTCAATCAGATCGTGTTTGAACAAGCCTGCCAGGCCCATCAACATGCACGACACCGTGCAATTGCCACCGATGTAATTTTTCACACCCCGAACCAGCGCGCCTTTGATCACCGGCATATTGACCGGGTCAAGAATAATGACGGCGTCATCCTGCATTCGCAATGTCTTGGCGGCGTCGACCCAATATCCATCCCAGCCGGATTTGCGCAGTGGCGCATAAATTTCCGTCGTGTAGTCACCGCCCTGACAGCTGATCACAATATCCATCGACGCCAACGCGCCGATATCTTTTGCGTCACGCAACGGAGCACCACCCGCCTCGATGGGCGCAATGCCACCGACGTTTGAGGTGGTGAAGAAAAATGCCTCGATATGCGCAAAGTCATCTTCTTCACGCATCCGTTGCATCAATACGGAGCCGACCATTCCGCGCCAACCAATCAAGCCCACTTTCAACATACGAATTACTCTCTCGTTTCAGTATCAATGTTGTAAATCACAAATTGCCAACGACTGCCGCGCCCATTTCACGGGTACCAATCGTCGCTTCGCCCGGCTTGGCAATGTCACCGGTGCGCATTCCCTGCGCCAGCGTTCGTTTGACCGCCCGCTCAATGCGATCAGCCCAATCCGGCAGATTGAACGTGTGGCGCAACATCATCGCCAACGACAAAATCTGCGCCAACGGATTGGCCAGATTTTTGCCGGCAATATCCGGTGCCGAACCATGAATCGGCTCGTACAGGCCCTTGCCATGGGCATCGAGCGACGCCGATGGCAGCATACCAATCGAGCCGGTCAACATCGATGCCTCGTCA
>JANOEV010000472.1:0-7710 GCA_031413695.1 Burkholderiales bacterium | reverse complement strand
TGGGTAACAAAATAATGTATGGGCCAACCAACCAAGCCACTTTCAATCTGTCAATTTACCCTGAAAAAGGGCGCCAAGCGCCGCACCTGGATCGGTTGCGCGCATCAGGGCACCACCGACCAGAAACGAAAAGATGTTATTTTTCATCATAAAATCAACGACTTGTGGAGACTCTATGCCACTTTCGGTGACCACGATACGGCCATCACCCACAAGGGGTGCCAGTCGCGTGGTCGTTTGAAGATCGGTTTCAAACCGGGTCAAGTCGCGATTATTGATGCCAATCAAGGGTGTTGCCAACCTGATGGCTTGTTGAATTTGCGATTGGGTATGTGATTCCACCAAAACTGCCAACCCAAGGGACATCGCAAAGTGTTCCCACTCAAGAATAGTTTCGATTGGCGCCGCATCAATAATGAATAGCACCGCATCCGCACCCATCGCACGCGCTTCGGCGATTTGGTAAGAGTCGACAATAAAGTCCTTCCGCAGGATCGGCAAATCGCATGCCGACCTTGCGGCTTCCAGATCGTTTGCCGACCCGCCAAAATAGGCGTGGTCGGTCAATACCGACAGGCAGGCGGCCCCGTTCACCTGATAACTTGCGGCAAACGTGGCGGGCGAAAAGTCACCGTCGGCGCGGAACTGTCCGGCCGAAGGGCTTTGTTTCTTGATTTCGGCAATCACGGCTGGTTGCCCAGCGCGCCGTCTGGACGCAATCGCACCGACAAAATCAAGTGTTGCCGGGCGCTTGGCGATGCGCGCATGCAGTTCTGCCAACGGCACCAGTCGTTTGGCCTCATCAACTTCCCGCCGCTTGGTGCCGAGGATTTCCGTAAGAATGCTTGCCATTGTTGCCTGCGGCTACGCGCGAAACGCGGCAGTGAACGCGATCAGCTGGTCAAGCTTGGCTTTCGCCGCGCCGGACTCGATCATTTCACGCGCGCGGGTCGCGCCCCCCCATAAGTCGTTGGCGAGGCCGGCAACATAGATTGCCGCCCCGGCGTTGAGAATCACAATATCTTTTGCAGCGCCGGACTTGCTGTTCAATACGTCCAGCAACATCGCTTTTGAGGCGTCCTTGTCGGCGGCGCGGACCGCTTCGATTGAAACGATATCGAGGCCGAACTGTTTCGGCTCGATTACAAATTCAGTGACAAAGCCGTGCTTAAGTTCAGCCACATGGGTCTTGCCACCCAACGTGATCTCATCGAGGCCGTCCTCACCGTGCACCACCATCACATGTTTTGCGCCGAGTTGCTTCAACACGCGCGCCTGTATTCCGACCAGATCCTGATGGAACACGCCCATCAACTGATTCGGCGCACCGGCGGGATTGGTCAGCGGACCAAGAATATTGAGGATGGTGCGCATGCCGAGTTCCTTGCGAACGGGTGCGGCATATTTCATCGCAGGGTGATGGTTGGGCGCAAACATGAAACCGATACCCAGTTGGTCAATCGACGCGGCAACCTGTGACGGCGTGATATTCAGGTTGACGCCCAGCGCTTCCAACACGTCCGCACTGCCGGATTGGGATGAGACCGAGCGTCCGCCGTGTTTGGCAACTTTTGCCCCAGCCGCAGCCGCAACGAACGCGGCCGTCGTAGATATGTTGAACGTGTGTGCCTTGTCCCCACCTGTGCCACAGGTATCAACCAGATGTGATTTATCAGTCACCTCGACCTTGGTTGAAAATTCGCGCATCACCTGGGCGGCGGCGGCTATTTCAGATACGCTTTCGGTCTTGACGTGAAGCCCCATCAAAATTGCCGAAAGCTGGACCTGCGAAACCTTGCCCTCCATCACCTGGCGAAAAATATCGACCATCTCATCATAAAAAATCTCGCGCTTGTCGGAAAGCCGGCTGATCGCCTCTTGCGGTGTAAACATTATTGTTGCCCCGGGGTTTAAGGTCTGTCAGGAAACGCGATGCATTAATACGCGTTCAAGAAATTCTTCAGCAGTTGATGGCCGTGTTCGGTCATGATCGATTCGGGATGAAACTGAACGCCTTCAACTGGCATTGTTTTGTGGCGCACGCCCATGATTTCGCCATCGTCCGTCCACGCGGTGATTTCCAAACAATCCGGACACGATTCGCGCTCGATCACAAGCGAGTGATACCTTGTGGCCCGGTAAGGTGATGGCAAACCGGCGAACACGCCGGCATTGGCGTGACTGATTTGCGACGTCTTGCCGTGCATCAGCGTCTTGGCATGAATGATCCGGCCGCCAAACGCCTGACCGATACTTTGATGGCCCAGGCAAACACCCAACAATGGAATCCGGCCGGCAAACTTGGTGATGGCCGGCACTGAAATACCGGCTTCGGTCGGCGAGCATGGCCCG
Source organism: Burkholderiales bacterium (assembly GCA_031413695.1). GTDB lineage: Bacteria > Pseudomonadota > Gammaproteobacteria > Burkholderiales > Usitatibacteraceae > UKL13-2. The sequence goes on along the minus strand of JANOEV010000472.1, from coordinate 5,358 downwards.
GGAGAAATGACGATTTTCGACGGCGCCAGTTGTTCGATATCCGCCAGTGAAATTTCGTCGTTGCGCTTGACCAACACGTCTTCCCCAAGTTCCCCCAGATACTGGACGAGATTGTACGTGAACGAATCGTAGTTATCGATCATCAGCAGCATGATCAGCCTCTCCCGCCAAAAAAAGATGCAAATTCGCCGATCAAACGATCGACGTCCGCAGCGGTGACGTCGAGATGGGTGACCAATCGTGTGCGCGGACCAACAATCGCCTTGATGCCGACCCGCGCCAAGTGCTGCTGGAATAGTTGAACATCAGATGCCGGCACGTCGACAAACAGAATGTTGGTGTCAGGCATCTTCACTGTCAATGGCTTGATGGCCGCCAAACCAGTTGCGAGCCGCATCGCGTTCTCATGGTCCTTCACCAGACGGTCGATGTGGTGGTCCAGCGCATAGATTCCCGCCGCCGCCAGGAATCCGGCTTGGCGCATGCCACCGCCGAGCATCTTCCGATGGCGTTGTGCGCGTTTGATCAATTCGGTTGTTCCGCACAACACCGACCCAGCCGGTGTGCCGAGGCCTTTGGACAGACAAATTGACACCGAATCGAAATCTTTGCAAAGTTGCTTTGCCGTGCGTTTGGTTTTGACGGCTGCGTTGAATAATCGTGCACCGTCCAAATGCATGGCCAATTTTTGTTCGCGCGCAAAGTGCCCAACCTCGGCCATATAGGATTCTGCAATCACCTGCCCCCCAATGGTGTTTTCCAGGGCGATCAGTCGCGTGATGGCAAAGTGGCTGTCATCGGGTTTCACGGCCGCGCGGATCTTGTCGAGTGGCAGCGTACCGTCGGCTGCGTTTTCAATCGGCTGCGGTTGGATTGAACCGAGCACGGCGGCACCACCACCCTCGTATTTGTAGGTATGCGCATGCTGGCCGACAATGTATTCATCACCACGCGCGCAATGCGCCATCAACGCGCACAAATTGCTTTGGGTGCCGGATGGCAAAAAAAGCGCCGCCTGCATTCCCACCAAATCCGCCGTTTTTTCCTGCAATGCATTCACCGTCGGGTCGTCACCAAAGACGTCATCACCCACCTCTGCGCCCGCCATGACGGCACGCATTGCCGTGGTCGGCCGCGTGACGGTATCACTTCGCACATCGATTGTTTTCATGTCTTATGCCTGCTAGCTGGTTGTATCGAGGCCGGTTGCGACCATTTCAGCGGCGCGCAACAGTGCACGCGCCTTGTTTTCGGTTTCCTGCCACTCAAGTTCCGGCACCGAGTCGGCAACGATTCCAGCCGCCGCCTGTGCGTACAACACGCCATCCTTGACAATGCCGGTACGGATGGCGATGGCGAGATCCAAATTACCATTGAATCCCAAATAACCCGCGGCGCCGGCATAAATTCCGCGTTTCGACGGTTCGAGCTCATCAATCACTTCCATCGCCCGCACCTTGGTGGTGCCGGTCACAGTTCCGGCAGGGAAGGTCGCGCGAAGCAGATCGATCGAGCCGACATCATCACGAATGACGCCATCAACGTTTGAAACCAAATGCATTACGTGTGAATAGCGTTCAACCACATACTGTTCGGTCACCTTGATGCTGCCGACCCTTGCGATACGGCCAATATCGTTGCGGCCAAGATCAATCAGCATCAGGTGTTCAGCCAGCTCTTTCGGGTCGGCACGCAATTCAGATTCAAGTTCCAAATCCTGTTCTGGTGTCGCCCCGCGTTTTCGGGTTCCCGCAATCGGCCGAACGGTGACCTTGTTGCCCTCTTGGCGAACCAGAATTTCCGGTGACGCACCGACGATGTGGAATTCCCCCATATCGAAATAAAACATATATGGCGACGGATTAATGGAACGCAGCGCACGATACAAATTGATCGGCGGCGCATCGAACGGCTGGGAAATCCGCTGTGAAATTTGCACCTGCATAATGTCGCCGTCCACAATGTATTGCTTGGCCTTTGCGACGGCCTTCAAAAAACGCTCCCTGCCGATCTCTGACACCGGCTCGTGGACGATACCGGAGGGCACATAAACCGGCAACGGCGCGTGGCTGCGCAATTGCATTCTGATTTCCGTCAGTCGTCGCTGGGCGTTTTGAAAGGCGTTCGGCTGCGCGGGGTCGGCGTAGACAATGATGGTGAGTTTGCCGGACAGGTTATCGACCACCGCCAGTTCGTCTGACAACATCAACAAGATGTCCGGCGCGCCGATCACATCCGGTTTATCAACAAATTTCTGATCCAGATGTTTGGCCAGTTTTGGCTCAATGTATCGCACGGTATCGTAGCCAAAATAGCCGGCGAGGCCGCCCGCGAATCGCAGCACCCCGTCGATCGGCGCCGCGTTAAAGCGACTGCGATACTTCTCGACAAATGCCAGCGGATCATCGGCAAATTTATGTTCAATCTTTTCGGGCGTACCGCCGGTCTTCGTCCGCATCACCGCCACTTCATGACCGTGCACCTCGAGCCATTCACGCGCCGGCAAGCCGATGATCGAATAACGGCCAAAACGTTCGCCGCCAATCACCGACTCGAGCAAATATGAGTGTGGTTTGTTGGCCAGCTTCAGGTAAATGGATAACGGCGTGTCGAGATCGGCGAATGTCTCGAGAGTGACCGGGATGCGGTTATAGCCATCTGCGGCCAACCGCTGGAAATTAGCTTCATTCATGATGTTCTCGACAAAGACAGTTGAAACAGGAAGTGCGACAAAACAACGGGCGCGCCTAGCTACGCCAGTTTTGCCATCGCCAAGTCCATGCTGTTTTATCGACAAACATCGTCATGATTTTCCGAGAAAAATAATTGCTATGGCGTTATCTTAGCGTACTTTAACGCAGCGGGCAGATCGTCGATAAATGCATCACAATCAAGTCCGCGCAGTTCTTGCCCTTCGTTATACCCATAGGGCACGATAAAAACCGGACAGCCTGCGGCGCGTGCGGCCGCCGCATCGTGCATCGAGTCGCCGATAAAAATGACTTCCTCAACCATGACGCCAAAATGTTTGGCAGCGTGCTGAATCGGCAACGGGTGCGGCTTTTTTTCGGCGACGCTGTCACCTGAGACCACCAACTCAAAATAGGGTGCAAGGCCGGTTTTTTCCAACAGCGGCAAAGTGAACCGCCCGGCCTTGCTGGTCACACAGCCGAGCTTGAAGCCTCGTTCCTGAAATAGTGTGAGCCCCTCGAAAACACCGGGAAACGCCGTGGATGTGTCGGCCAGGCATGATTCGTATTGTTTTTCAAATTGGGCAACGGCAACCTTGGTTGCACCTGCGCCCAATTCGCCAACCGAATTTTTCATGCATCGGGCGACAAGGTGCGGGATGCCACGTCCGATAAAACTCCGTATCGTCGCAGTTTCCAGCGGCGCAAAACCAAACGCCTCGCGCATTCGATTGGCCGCGGTTGCAATGTCGCCGGCGGTGTCAAGCATCGTGCCATCGAGGTCGATCAAAATCACCTTGGCCGACACCGGCATGACAAATTTGGGCTTTGCCCGGAAACGAATTTTCTTCGCTTCGTCCTTGGCTACCGTGACATCCGGCGCAGCATCATCTTCGATAGACAAGGTGCCGGTTTGGCGGGCATTTTCAGGCATTTTGCCTTCGGAAGCCACGCCATTGCTTGCATCTGGAAAGTCTGGCGACATTTTTGACTGTTGCATCTAAAGGATCTCTAAGGTGTTGCAATATCTCGTCGCGGTTATTCAGGCGGCTTTGACGCGAGGCCTGCGCCATGCATTGGCCGGTCAGGCAGCGTTAGCCAGCGCTGCACGCATGGCCGCGATGGTCTTTGCATAGTCGCCCGAATCAAAAATTGCCGAGCCCGCAACAAATGTATCTGCGCCCGCCCGGGCAATTTCGGCAATGTTTTCCGCCTTGACGCCGCCATCAACTTCCAACCAGATTTGTCGGCCCGATCGTTCGAATTCGGCGGTAATGCGGCGTTTCGCCTCGCGCAATTTTTGCAGGGCTTCCGGGATAAATTTCTGTCCGCCAAAGCCGGGGTTAACGCTCATGATAAGAACAAGATCAACCTTGTCCATGACATGATCCAGATAGTTGAGCGGCGTGGCGGGATTGAATACCAGCCCGGCTTTGCAACCGTTTTCACGGATCAACGACAAAGTACGATCGATATGCTCGGAGGCTTCCGGATGAAACGAAATGATGTCCGCGCCGGCCCGGGCAAAATCAGGCACGATACGGTCGGCGGGCTTGACCATCAAATGCACATCAATCGGCACATTGTTGCCATCTCCTCGTTTGGCGTGTGGACGCACCGCTTCACACACCATCGGGCCGATTGTCAGATTCGGCACGTAATGGTTATCCATCACATCGAAATGAATAACATCGGCACCGGCGGCGATGACATCTCGCACTTCTTCGCCCAGACGGGCGAAATCGGCGGACAGGATTGATGGCGCGATTTTGAAGGTCATGCGACGATTTTACGCGAAGACCAGCCGCTTCTGCGTGGTAGCATTTCGGCATGAGTAACGATATCAAGTACGCCATCAAGGTGTCCGCAAATGCGTTTTTCCTCCCCGAACAATCCGACGAGGACAACGATCAATTTGTTTTTGCCTATACCATCAAGATCACCAATACCGGCAGCCAGCCGGCGAAATTGCTCTCGCGGCATTGGGTCATCACCGATGCCGAAAGCAAGGTTCAGGAGGTGAGGGGCGTCGGGGTGGTCGGCGAACAGCCGACACTTGGACCTGGTGAAAGTTTTGAATACACCTCGGGCTCTTCGCTCGAAACCAGCGTTGGCACCATGCGCGGAACCTACCAAATGTTGGCGGAGGACGGCACAAAATTTGAAGCCATCGTTCCGGAATTTACACTTTCCGTGCCGCGCATCCTGCACTAGTCCCCCACAAGGTATGGCGGAGGCGGACTAACTTTGCGTTAGGGCGTGGGGTCATCATGTTGTGGCGACACGCGCCGGCTACCCGCCGTTTTCTGCTTTTTCTTTGCCTTTGGCAGTGTCCACCAGACGATAAAAATCGCCAGGCAGAACGCAAGAAAAACCTCGAAAATCACCCATCCCATAATGTTCATCCAAAAAATGCTGGCGAAGCCTGCCGCGCGCCGGCAAAGTCACGCGTTTATACTGCGGCGATGAAACTGCAAAAATACATTTTGACACGGCACGATACTTTTTGGTTTGTGCTGTCATGCACATTGTTGGTGGCTTGCACATCGACGCCACCCCAACTAATTTCGGCCGCACCAGCGCCGGCTGCCGCCTGTGTTGTTCAAGCGCCGGTTTGCACGGCATGTCCTGCTTGCGCATTGCCCGCCGCGCAGGTCTTGTCACCGAC
>JANOEV010000471.1:0-1783 GCA_031413695.1 Burkholderiales bacterium | reverse complement strand
CACCAGCACGTACATCAATCCTCGACCGCCGCGTCCATGGTGGAAGCGGATGCTCGGGCGCCTTCGCTGCACGACGTCCAGCCATCCGTCTCCTTTTTCTGGCTGCCTATTGACAGCCGTGAAACTGTGTATATCGTATACTCGTAACAGTGTACGACATAAGCATAACCCGCTCTCCGGAGCGACACAATGTCCCACACCACTGCAGCACCCACCACGACCGCCGCCAGTTTGATCCCCCGTTCCGGCACAGGGCGCGCCGCCCGCTTCGGCGTTGCGTCCATTGCACCGGCGGCGCTGGCGGCCGCAATGCTCGTCGCTGCCATCAGCACCGCTGGCGCTCAGGACGCCGCAGCACGTCCCTCGGTGCGCTCGCGGTTCGAGTTCATCGTCTCGGACGGCGCCCTGCTGCCGACGGGCGACCAGCGCGATGCGCTCAAGAACGCCCGGATGAACCTCGCGCAGCTGTCGTACGCCGTCCGGCCATACCTGGCCGTGACGACCTCGATGGGCTGGGCCCGGACTCGCGACATCGCGAGCGTCAACACGCCGAAGCTGAATGTGTTCACGTACGACGTCGGCGCCGAGTTGCGTGCGGATCGCTGGGTGTCGGGACACGCGCTGACGTTCACGCCGTTTGCTGGCGCCGGTGCGGGCGGCCGGAGCTACAACTATCGCAGTCTGGACGTGGACGCGACCCACAACCTGGCCGCGTACGGCAGCGCCGGCGGTGAACTCGGCTACCGTCGCATCCGGTTTCGTGTCGAGGCCCGCGACTACGTGACTGGCTTTGCCCCTCTGACGGCGAAGGGCGCCACGGTCCGGCGCAATGATGTGAGCCTGATGGGCGGCTTCCGTATCGCGACGCGCTGATCATGTCCACGTCACGCGGCCAGCGCTCGTCGGACTGGAAGATCCTCGCGGCGCTGGTCGCATTGAGTGCCGTGCCGGCGCTGGCCGGGACGGCACGACTCAGCGAACTGGCTCGCGGTGCAGCGGTCACCGCCGCCAACGCGCGGTTCTTTGCGATGCCGCTGCCGGTGGTGCTGCACATCGTTGCCGTCATTCCGTTCAGCATGCTCGGCGCGTTGCAGTTCGCGCCGGGGTTCAGGTTACGGCATCGCACGTGGCACCGCGCGGCGGGGCGGGTGGTGGTGTTGCTGTGCGGCCTGATTGCCGCAATGACCGGGATCTGGATGACACTGGTCTATCCCTGGCCTGCGGGTGACGGCGAGGCGCTCTACATCGAACGCCTGGTGTTCGGCACCGGCATGCTGCTCTCCATGCTGCTGGCGATCACCGCGATCCGGCAACGCAACTTCACCGTACACGGTGAATGGATGCTCCGCGCGTATGCGATCGGGATGGGTGCGGGCACGCAGGTGCTGACGCATCTGCCGTACGTCCTGCTCGTCGGCCAGCCGGACGAATCGACGCGGGCGGTGCTGATGGGGGCGGGGTGGGTGATCAATGTGGTCTTCGCAGAGTGGATCATCCGTCGGTCGTCGACACGACGAACCATCATGCACGCACGCAGCCGTCATCGTCACTGGCCGAACCCGGCTGCAGACGACACGCACTGAACTTTTCACCGATCACCGAGACATCGCTGTGCACCTCCAGAACATATTTGCCGCATCCCTGATTGCTGTTCAGCTGTCCGCGCAGGCCAGCGCGCAGGCATCCACCAACACGCGGGTCGCCGACAGGGCGCGGACTCCGACGCGGTCGACAAGATCGTGCCGCCGACGCAGAAGCCCAGGGTATCGATCGTGGCCTGGCC
>JANOEV010000470.1:0-2347 GCA_031413695.1 Burkholderiales bacterium | reverse complement strand
CGACATCGGTGCGAACCAGTCCACCGCAGTCAGTTCCACGGTCATCGCACCAGCGACGCTTTCACTGAAATTTGGTGCGGACAGCCTTACGTCGGTTTCAGCCCGGACGAATTTGAATTCTAACGACGCGCTGGTAATTCCATACGGAACCACGACAGACACTATCGAATATTTCTTCTCGCCTGGAACGAACGCCGTCCTGACGTCCGCGCCCGTTGGCGAATTGCGTCTGGCGGGCCGGGATATCTTTATCGATAGCAATGCGGCTGGCGAAGTGCGTGTCGACGCACGTGGCGGTGGCGACGTTTTTGCCTTTGAATTTATTCCGGGTACCGGAGGTTCGCGCGATGTTCTCGACCGGTTCAACCCTGACATTTTCAGCGGTAATGATGGCTTCCAATTTGCCGATGGCCGCCAGGTCTATGCGTTGGTACCCAAAAACACTGCAACCATCGCGTTGTTTGATCCAATATATTCGGCAGATTATGGCACCACCGCCGGTGGGGATATTTACGGGGCAAATGCGGGACGCAGCGTGACCCTTGATGCAGCTCCAGGAATTGCCGCCGGGGAATATATCTTGTTGCCCGCGCGCTATGCCCTTTTACCCGGTGCACTCAGGATAGTTGAAAACAACGGCGCAGTCGTACCGACGATTGGCACGTCAACGACATTGCTTGACGGCAGCGTCTTGGTCGGTGGCGTCTATTCTACCGCCGGGACCGATTTCGCCGAATCCCAACGTCGATCATTTACGATCCAGACCAAAGATGTATTCACCAAATATTCGCGCATCGAAGTAACATCCGGAACGGCATCAGCAATCAAGTTGGCAGAGAGAAGCAATAATGTTGCTCCGCTCCTTCCCCGCGATGCCGCTCGCATTGTTCTTGCTCCGCTTACCTCGTTACGGGTCGCCGGTGCATTTGCAACTGCTCCATCCGCGGGTGGTCTGGGCGCGCAAGTTGATTTGGGCGGTACGAAAATCCGCATCGCAGCCGCCGGTGCATTGGCGGAGGCCGCAACGCAAGATTATGTGTTGCTGACAACCGATACGCTTGCAAATTTCAACGCGGAAAGCCTGTCTATCGGTGCCATTCGGAACAACAACGCCGATGGAACGACACGCTTGGACGTTGTTACCAACACGTTATTGGTCGACAACAACGTTAACTTTACAGCTCCCGAATTGCTCTTGGCCGTAGGTGGCCCAGGTTCGCTACTAACTATTGAAGATGCGGCAGTGGGCACGACCGGCGCGGTTTTAACCGCTTCGGGTATTTTGAATGACAAGCGTACGGGTGATTATATCATCAACGCCGATGGGCTTGTTGGATCTTCTTCAGGCAACATAGATCCAACCGGATCAGGCGCTTTGATCCGGTTGGCCAATGGCGCGGAGCGACTGGTCACCCGTCAAGGCGATTTCATTCTACGCAATACCTTATTACCCGCGCGGCTTGATATCGGTGCAGGGGCTACATTGGGCGCGGCCGCGATCACGCTGGATACCAGCCGGACATTTGCAATTGATAGAACTGTAAAAATTGGCGCAGCAACCAGCGGCGGCGAATTCACACTCGCGCTGTCTGCCGATGCCCTGCGGATCGGTAGCTTGACATTCCGTCCGGAAATCGAAGCGCAATTTGGCCTTGCAAGCCGGTTAACGTTGCGGTCACCCGATATCATCAATTTCAATCCGGGAACCTACCGTTATAAGGATTTGTCGATTGATGCCGCCGGTATCGGTCTGTCGCAACCCATCCCGATAACTGCGGTGACCGGCGATGTGGCGATATTTGCCGATAACGTCATACTTGGGAATTCATCCAAAGACGTCGGGGCGTGCAAAGATGTAGGTGTCCGTCTGTGTGGTGCCAACTGGCGTATCCCTGGCTGCGGCCGATCAACCCACCGCGCAGTGCCGAAGGCCTGGTCGCGCCCGATGGGGCGCTGGCCGGTTTGGTGGCGGCCACCGCGTTGACGCAAGGCGCCTTTCGCACGGCAGCGGGGCGCCGGCCGGTGGAGGTGTTTGCCGTCGAACCCTTGCCACCGGTGGCCGAGCGATCGACCCCCGCGGCGGGCGGCGAGGCCTTGCGCTGGACCAACCGCCTGTCGCTCTTCGCGCCGCGCCTGAACCGCACTCACCGCCCCGGTACAGCTTGAAAAAACAACTATGCCGGCCGGTATGACAGGCGATGCCGGGGTTGTTCCCGGTTTGCGTCACCCGGAGCAACAGGACGTCGTTGTCGCAGTCCATGCGTATTTCATGCACCTGTTGCACATGTCCGGATAACTCGCCCTTGAACCAGAGTTTGCCGCGCGAGCGGCTGAAATACACCGCCCG
>JANOEV010000469.1:0-2383 GCA_031413695.1 Burkholderiales bacterium | reverse complement strand
CACCAAATGAACGCCGACCAGCGGATCGAAAGCCTTGGCATCGTACTACCACCGGAAAGCAGCCCTGCTGGCAGTTATACAACGGCTGTTCGTTCGGGCAATCTGCTGTTTCTGTCGGCAAAAGCACCGCTTCCGGTAAATGGCAAGATGCCCAAAGGGCGTCTGGGCGACGAATTCTCTACCGACGAGGGTTATGCGTTGGCCCGTTCGGCGTGTATCAATCTGCTGGCGACCGTAAAGGGCGCATTGGGATCGTTTGATCAGGTGGTGCGGTTTGTCGAACTGCAGGGATCACTTTGCACGGCCGCGACATTTGAAGACCATGCGCGCGTTCTTGACGGCGCGTCGGACCTGCTGGTCGAGGTGTTCGGCCCATCGGGCTTGCACGCGCGCTCGGTGATCGGTGTTCACTCGTTGCGCAATGGCATTCCGCTGACCATCAAGGCGACCATCGAAGTTAAACCGGGCTAGCGATGTTTTCGCATATATTCCTTGGCATCAATCAGTTCGACCGGGCATTTGTTTTTTACGGGGCAATTGCAAAAGAGTTGGGCCTCGTTCTGCGCTTTTGTGACAAAAACAATTGCTGGGCTGGCTGGCAAATGGTCGGTGCGGGGCGGCCGCTGTTTGTGATCGGGTTGCCGTTTGATGGCAATCCACACGACGCCGGCAACGGCCAGATGGTCGCGTTCCTCGCCGAAACCCGGGAGATGGTGCGACGGGTGTACCAAACAGCGTTGGCGCAGGGTGGAAGCGACGCGGGTCCTCCCGGGCTGCGAACCCAATACCACCCCGACTATTTCGGTGCCTATTTTCGCGATACCGAGGGCAACAAGATCTGTGTTGCCTGCCATACGGCGGAACTTGCATCATCCACGCCGGTAAATCAAAAACGGATGGAAACCTGAATGCAACAAGTCATTGATTTTGTGATCGAGCTCGACAAGCTCAAAACGGTCACCCGCAAGACGCGGGTGCTCGGTGAAGACCGATACGAAAATTCCGCCGAGCATAGCTGGCAGATTGCCCTGCTGGCCTCGTCGCTGGCGCACTACGCGGTCGCGCCGATTGATATCAACCGTGTTATCGGCATGCTGTTGGTGCATGACATCGGTGAGATTGATACCGGTGACACGATTGTGTACCAGGATGAAGGGCTGGCCGAGCGCAAGGCGGCGGAGCGCATTGCGGTGCAGCGCATTTTTGGCTTGTTGCCGGATGTTCACGCCGAACGTTTTATGGCGCTGTGGCAGGAATTTGAAGATGGCGAGACTGACGAAGCACGCTTTGCCAATGCGGCTGATCGCGCCATGCCGGTATTGCTGAATCTGGCGAATGCCGGACAAAGCTGGCGCGAAAACGGCATTACCCATGCCCGCGTGATCGGTCGTATTGCCGCGCCGATTCGTGATGGTTGCCCGGCGCTGTGGGACTATCTCGAAGCGCGTCTGGCAGAAGAACAACAAAAGGGCTGGTTTGGCGCGACGTAGTACCCGTATGCCATTTTGGTGAACACAAGCTAACACAAGCGAAATGGCCAGACTTATGATGCCCGCTTGAGTTCCAATGCTTCCCATCGCGCCATAGCCGCCTCAATCTCAATGGCGATTGCTTCAAGCCTCACCGCAACCGATTTGGCATCGGCCGGTGCATTGACATAAATGCTTCCCTCGGCAAGTTTCGCCTGCAGCAATCCCTGCTCTTTTTCGAGCGCCTGTATTTTTTCCGGCAAGGCGTCGAGCTCGCGCGTTTCGTTAAAGCTCATTTTGTTCTTGCGGCTAGCTTGACCTGAAACAGAAAACCCAGCATTGACGGTGTTTTTCACGGCATTTTGGCTGGAAACGCCCGTCCCGCGCTGTGTTAGCCATTCGGCATATCCGCCGACGTATTCCTGAATCTTGCCGTCACCTTCAAACGCAAACACCTGCGTGACCACGTTGTCCAAGAAGGCACGATCGTGGCTGACCAGAATGACGGTGCCGGCGTATTCCTGCAGCATCGACTCGAGCAACTCGAGTGTTTCGATGTCAAGGTCATTGGTCGGTTCATCCAACACCAGCACGTTGGCGGGCTTGGCGAACAAACGCGCCAGCAGCAAACGATTGCGCTCGCCGCCGGACAGCGATTTGACCTTGGCGCGGGCGCGTTGCGGTGGGAACAGAAAGTCACCGAGGTAGGAAATCACGTGTTTTCGTGCGCCGCCTATTTCAACAAACTCCGATCCCGGCGAAATCACATCCGCGAGGCTGGCTTCGTCGTCGAGTGCCTCGCGGAACTGATCGAAGTAGGCCACTTGCAGCATGGTGCCGCGTTTGATGGTGCCGCGATCGGGCTCAAGATCGCCGAGCATGAGTTTGATGAGGGTGGTCTTGCCGGCGCCGTT
>JANOEV010000468.1:0-4470 GCA_031413695.1 Burkholderiales bacterium | reverse complement strand
TGAATTATCAATGTCGCGCATCGCGGCGCTGGGCGATAACGGCCACAGCGGCGGGTCACCATCGTCGCGCTCGCGCCGCTACGAACGTGCGGACCTGCGGCTGGTGCCATTTGGCGAGGATTTCTACGTTCTGCGCGTCAAGTCCGAGAATGCCGATTTGCTCGGTGCCCGTCTTGTTTCGATCGACGGCGTGCCGATGTCCATGTTGCGGCCAATCTATCGCTCGCTCGAGGGTGGCACCCCGGCGTGGCGTGATCGTACCGCACCATATTTCCTGGAGAGCCCGCCACAGTTGCGCGCGCTGGGTGTTGCGAAGGAAAAAGCACCGGCGCCACCGATCTATGGTTTTGTTACCGTCGAGGGCAAAACCGTCGAACGCACCTTCACCGTCTCGCCTGCCGACGCCGACCGCGTCGGTGGCAACGCCACACGCTGGATGTTTCCGGTATTAGCCCCGCTCGAAGACCGCGCCTGGAAAACACTTATTGAACCGGATCGTGCACCCTGGTCCCTACAGGAGCCGGTGAACCGCTTGCGGGTGCGGCACGACGCGGTGCTCAATGCGGTGGTGATCGACATGCGGCAGTCGAACAACAGCGCCGAGGTAAAGCTCAGGGACTACTTCGGCGCAGTCGAAAAACTGATTAAGGAAACCAAACCGGTGCACCTCGTGCTGGACCTTCGATTGAATGGTGGCGGCGATCTGACACAGACGCGCGATTTTGCCGAACGCCTGCCGAAGCTCGTGAAAGGACGTATCTTTGCGCTGACCAGCCCGTGGACGTTTTCGGCGGCGATATCGACGCTGGGCTACTTAAAACAAGCCGCACCGGATCGGGTGACGATTGTGGGTGAAGCTGTCGGGGATCGACTGGAATTCTTCGCCGAGGGCAAAAGCACGGCACTCAGGCACTCAGGGGAGAGATTTCTTCACGCCACGGAGCGTCACGATTACCGCGGCGGGTGCGTCAAATTTGACGACTGCCACCGCGCAGTGGTCTCGCGGCCCATCGCGGTGGCGTCACTCGACCCAGACATCGCCGCACCATGGACCATCGAAATGTATCGCGCTGGACGTGACCCGGCGATGGAGGCGGTGGCGAAGGCCGTTCGGTAACAATGTCGGCACGACACATGCCGGAAGATGCAGTCAGCGGCGCGATGCACCCATCACAACGCCGCCGGCATCAACGCGGATAACCGGCCAATCGCCGCCGCACTCAGTGGCGAGGCGCGGCGCGTGCTGGTATCGACCTGCACGATCAAACTCTTGCCGGTCGCCACACACCGTTCTCATTGAAAGATCGCCTGTTCAAGCGTGATTGAGCTGCGGCCGATTTTGGCCACACGTGTGCCGATGTCAACAGTGCCGGGCTAATGCATTTCATCGATGAATTCGATTTGCAGACTTGCAATGACAAATGAACAGCCGGCGTCGTGCAGCGCGCCCGCTTTGGCGTAAAAAAACTCGACACGCCCCGTTTCGAGCATCGTCGCAAAAACCGCGTTGTTGACGTGCCCCTGCCGGTCGGTGTCTGCATAACGCAGCTTGTCCTGCGCGCGCAACGGGAACGCTGAGAGGGATGGTATCGGTGTGGTCATGGTGGCAATCAACAGGGACGATGGATTTTTACGAAAAGCACACACCGAATATACCTGACCGTTGTTTTTTGCCAGCCACCTGTCATGCCGGAAAACCGCCGCGGCGCGACACTGCTTACCACCGAATCAACAGCTAGCCGGGCACCAATCCCACCGGGAGGCTGAGCACCGGACAACGCGCCTTGCGCAGCACGCGCTCAGACGTGCTGCCGCGCAGGCCGTCGAGGAATCCGTGCGGGCCTTCGGTCGGCATCACAATCAGATCGGCATCGAGTTCCGCCGCGCACTGCAGGATCATGTCAGCGGCTTCACCGGCCACGGCCAGACGATCCCAGGTCCAGCCGGTGCCCTCGGGAATTTTCACCGACGGCATTTCCGGCGCCGGCCCCACGTGCAGCAGTGTGGCCGTGCCGGGCGGCAATTGGAAGTTGTGGATCAGACGCGTCACCGCCTCGACGGCGGGCCACGGGCGCGGCTTGTTGGTGATCGGGATGAGGATTTTTTGCATTGAGATTGCACCGTCGGCGCGCGAGACAAATCCCTCAACGCCGTGCGGGATGAACAGGGTCATCTGCCCGGCCTTGCGCACCATCGGTTTGCCCACCGATTTCGCCAGCCAGCCCATGCCGCCTTCGTTTTGCCGAACCGCCGGCACGATCAAATCGGCGGGCGCCCTTGCAAGGAACTCAAGGCAGGCCTCCACCGGATGTTTGCTGGCCGCGACCACCTTTCGCACCTCGATACCCAATTGCCCGACCGACTCCCTGCCGCTGCCCTTTGGAATCAGCTGCCATCGTGCCAGCGTGTCGCGCACGCCGGGGAAGTCCTCCCATCCGCCATGTCCGTCCTCATCAACGTGCAACATATTGAGCTCGGCGTTGGCCAGCAGCGCGATCTTGAGCGCATGCACAAAAGCGACCTCACTCGCGTCGGTAAAGTCTGACGGATGAAAAATGGTGTCAATCTTGACGCCATCCGGCGGTTGGTCTTGATTCATGGCGAGGTTTCCTTTGTGTTCAGGATGCGCTGATTTGCCGTTAGGATAAACCGGTTCCGCGGCGTTTGCGCAAATCGTTTTGCCGGCTAGGCCGAGACCGCCGCGACAATCTGTGTGCGTTGTTTCTCACCCGGTAACTCGCCTGCCATCGCCGCCATGTTGTCGCGCAGATGTGTGACCTTGGATGTCGCCGGTATCGCGCACGTCACCGCCGGGTGACTCAACACGTATTTCAACAGCAGCTGTGCCCAAGACGCGGCACCGATTTCCTTTGCCACACCAGGCAGTGGCACGTCGCGCAAACGCCGCAATAACTCACCGCCGGCGAATGGTCGGTTGACGATCACCCCAATGCCGCGTTTGGCCGCGAGCGGCAGCAGACGCTGCTCCGCGCCGCGCTCGGCCACCGAATAGTTGATTTGCAGAAAATCGATCGCGCCGGGTTTCTGCTTCTCGATCAACGCGGCGACATCACCATATGCGCTCTCTGTGTAGTGCGTAATGCCGACATACCGAATACGGCCCTCGCGCTTCCAGGCGGTGAGTGTGGCCAGATGTGTGTCAACGTCCACCAGGTTGTGCACTTGCATCAGGTCGAGCGGTTTTGCTTTTGCCACGTTTGGCGTAACAAGCTTTGCCATCGATGCACGCATTTGTGTGATGCCCGCCGCTTCGCCGCGTGTCCAGACTTTGGTCGCAACAAACATATTGTCCGGGGCACCGATCGCGCGCATTAATTCGCCCGCCACCTCCTCAGAGCGGCCATACATGGGTGACGAATCGATCACGCGCCCGCCGAGCGCGATGAACTCACGCAGCACGTCAAGCAATGGCGCTCGTTCTGCAGCGCCCGCACCGACATCAAAGGTTTGCCAGGTGCCGAGACCGATGACCGGAATTTGTTCGCCGCTTGATGGAATGGCGCGGGTGATAACGGGCCCGGCGCGCGGCGCAATGGCGTTGCCCGATTGCTGCGCGCGCCCCGCGCCGGACTGCACGATCATCGCGCCCAACACAGGCAGCGCTGCGAGAGATTGTCGTCGGTTCATTCAACAGCTCCATATTCGGATTTTAAAAACTCAGGGAAGCGCAGTCTGCACCCAATCAGTCCGTTGCGTCCGTCTTCCACTCAAACACCTCACCCAACGGCACGTTGAACACTTGGGCGATCCGAAACGCCGCCTCCAACGACGGGGAGTACTTGCCGGCCTCGATCGCTGCAATCGTCTGGCGCGTGACACCAATACGACGCCCCAATTCGTCCTGCGTCATTTCTCCATTTAGGAAACGCAGCGTGCGCATCCGATTGGTGATTGATCCGCCCATCATGCCTGCTTGCGATAGCGATAGATGACGACACTGTTATGCACCAGCTCCGAGCCAATGATCATAAAAAACGCGGCATTAACGATTTTCCATCCACCAGTGTAGAAAGGCATCACACCCCCGACCACAATCATGCCGGCAATCAAGCAGTAGTACGCGTAGCTCATGGACTGATAAATGATCTCGCGGTCACGCTCATCCGGCGGCATCCGCGCCTCGTCCGGCGCGCCGCGTCGCAAGTAAAGATGGCCTGCGCCGAGGATGCTCAACTGCACAAAGGTGGTAATGGCGAACAAACCGAGTTGGCGCAAGTCGGGCATTGATGCGGCGGATGCCGAAGCCAGCGTCAGTCCGAAGTACGGGATGTATGCAAGCAGTATGGCGGCTGATGACAACCAAGCGATTTTCTCTCTGTAGGGCATATTGTTCTCCTTAACGCTTTCACATGAAAGTTAAATAAACTATACATGAAGAATATTTTATTTGTCAACACGTAAATAAATAATGACTTATATGGGCAGGATGTGAGAGGGCGCAGACGCGCG
>JANOEV010000467.1:0-5377 GCA_031413695.1 Burkholderiales bacterium | reverse complement strand
CAAAAAAGCCTGTAAAATCTTGACTAAGTCTACTTAAGTAAGTACAAAGTGGACTTGGAGTTTAGCTTTAAGGTTTTCTGCATTTGCATCTGCGGTTGCGGGCCTTGAAAAGCGAAATATTTCCGGGGCTCTCCAACCCGTCTTTTCAATAAGGATGCATTTGTATGGCAACAGGTACAGTTAAATGGTTCAACGACGCCAAAGGTTATGGCTTCATTACACCCGATGATGGCAGCGAAGATCTTTTCGCGCATTTCTCGGCAATTCAAATGAATGGCTTTAAGACCCTTAAAGAAGGTCAAAAAGTTGCATTTGAAGTGACACAAGGCCCTAAGGGCAAACAAGCTTCAAATATCAACAACGGCTAAGTTTTTCCGTTCTTGTGTCAGCTAAAAACCCCCTCAGTAACCCTGCGGGGGTTTTTGTTTGGGCGGTCGATGTTTTTGGGGCTTACCCGTGTTGATTGCCTTTAACAAACCGTATGGCGTCATTTGTCAGTTCAGCCCATCAGGCGACAAACCGACGTTGAAGGACTTTGTTGAAGTCGGCGCTGTTTATCCGGCGGGCAGGCTGGACACCGATAGCGAAGGCTTGATGTTGCTCACCGACAACGGTGTTTTGCAAGCCAAGATCACTGACCCACGCGGTCAACTCACCAAGACTTACTGGGCACAGGTAGAGGGAAATGCAACCGATGCCGCACTGGCACCCCTGCTAAAGGGTGTCGATCTTGGCGATTTTGTTGCCGCGCCGGCATTGGCTGCATCCGTCATCGTTCCGCCGATCCTTTGGACGCGTACGCCGCCAGTGCGCTTTCGCGCCAACATTCCAACATCATGGCTTGAAATCACCATTGCTGAAGGCAAGAACAGGCAAATTCGACGGATGACGGCAAAGGTTGGATTCCCAACACTGAGACTCATTCGGGTCGCAATTGGCCGGTTTGACCTCATAGAATCTGGACTTCAGCCGGGCAATTGGCTGGCCATCGGCGCCGACAAAGTGTTCTAGCCACCGTTTTTCGGGCAATTTTGGCTAAAAACCACCTAAAATGAATCACTTAGGCGAGAATTTTGGAAAAAATTGTTTCAATTTCTTGTCAACCGGCTAAAATACTCGAC
Organism: Burkholderiales bacterium; assembly: GCA_031413695.1. Lineage (GTDB taxonomy): Bacteria > Pseudomonadota > Gammaproteobacteria > Burkholderiales > Usitatibacteraceae > UKL13-2. The sequence continues at coordinate 4,256 of JANOEV010000467.1, read as the reverse complement.
GTTAATTACCGTGACAGGCAAAAGGACCACTGCCATCAAAGCCCGTTCCCAGTATCTGTCGTTAACGTTAACAACACTCACTCACACTTAGGAAACATAATGAAAAAATTGTCCACAATCGTTGCAGCTCTTTTTGCTGCTGCTGCATTGAACGCCGCTGCCCAAGCTCCTGCTGCTGCACCTGCCAAAGCTGCTGAACCTGCTAAAGCCGCTGCCCCAGCTGCTGCCGCTCCTGCCAAAGCTGCTGCTCCAGCCGCTGCTGCTCCAGCAAAAGCTGCCGAGCCTGCAAAAGCAGAAATGAAAAAAGAAGAAAAGAAAGCCAAAGCAGAAAAGAAAGAAAAGAAAGCTGAAGTGAAAAAAGACGCGCCAAAGAAAGAAGAAGCCAAAAAAGAAGAAGCCAAAAAAGACGCACCAAAGAAGTAATGTGACGCGGGCTTGACGCCTGCGCGCTAACGCTTCAACAAAAGGGCACCCTTTGGGTGCCCTTTTTGTTTTCATGCCTTGGTGCTAACCCCCCAATCAGATATTGACTACCGCATAATTTCTCCATGACCACGCAAAACCCAAATCGAATTGTTGTCGGCCTCTCCGGCGGGGTTGACTCGGCCGTGACGGCGTTGCGACTCAAGCAACAGGGTTTTGAGGTGGTTGGTTTGTTCATGAAAAACTGGGAAGACGATGACGACGACGCGTTTTGTTCGACCCGCCAGGACTTCATCGACGCCGCCGCCGCCGCAGACGTCATCGGGATTGATTTCGAGGCGGTCAACTTTGCGGCCGAATACAAAGAACGGGTATTCGCCGAATTTTTGCGCGAATATGCCGCCGGCAGAACGCCAAATCCGGATGTTTTGTGCAACGCGGAAATCAAATTCAAAGCGTTCCTTGATCATGCGATTCGAATGGGCGCCGCAAAAATCGCCACGGGCCACTATGCGCGCGTAAGGGAAGTCGACGGCAGATTCGAGCTGCTCAAGGGCGTCGACGGGTCAAAAGACCAAAGCTATTTTTTGCACCGCCTGACCCAGACACAACTATCCAAAGCAATGTTTCCGATTGGTGCATTGGAAAAACCCGCTGTCAGACAAATCGCGGCGGCAGCCGGACTGCCAAACCATGACAAAAAGGATTCAACGGGAATTTGCTTTATTGGCGAGAGGCCTTTCCGCGAATTTCTCGGGCGATACCTTCCGAAGCAACCCGGTTGCATGGTCACGCCGGATGGCAAGACAGTCGGAGAACACCAGGGCCTGATGTACTACACCATCGGCCAGCGCCAGGGCATCGGTATCGGCGGGAAGAAAAATGGCGACGGCGCGCCTTGGTTCGTGGCGGGCAAGCGCATGCAGGAAAATGCGCTTGTTGTCGTGCAGGGTCACGACCACGCTTTGCTGTTGAAGTCACAATTGGTTGCGGCAGATGTATCCTGGATTGCCGGCACAAGCCCGACGACAGGCAAGCATTTCGCGGCAAAAACGCGTTACCGTCAAGCGGATGCACCGTGCATTTTCAGCCATGATGCCGGGCAGATCGGATTTTCACTGTCCTTTGATGCGCCGCAATGGGCCATCACGCCCGGGCAGTCAGCTGTTTTGTACGATGGCGAAATTTGCCTCGGCGGTGGCGTTATTTCCTGATCGCCAATCCCTTAAACAGGGGATGGATTCGCGGCGATATTCAGTCCGTTACCAACACCCCGCCAACCAGGCATGAACGCTCTCAGGTAAGATTCCATGACAACAAAACAGTGGTCGGGAAAATGGGAAAACTTGGCGACATCCTGAACAAAGACGTCGGCAGCATTGCCACAAAGGTTTTCAAAGCCGACGTCGGCGAAATTGTCAAAAGCGCCGGGAGGGCGCTCAATACCGATGTGGGCACCATTGCCAAGGGTGCCGGTAACGTGTTGTCCTATGACTTGAGCGATCTTTTCAACAGCGGGGTTGAAAATATCGACGCGCAAGTGTCCGGTGGCGGTGCGCACGCACAAAATCAGACCGGAAACACACAGCGTCATTCGACGGATGCGGCGGCGGCAAATACCGCGGCTGTTTCCACCCGGCCTGTCGTGGCAAGCACCCCGGCCGACGACGTTTCCCCTGCGACCAGCAACCCACCGGCACGCGCGAAACTTACCGAAGCGCTGGTCGCACGCAATATGCGCGTCATGCCCGCCGGCCTCGACCTCAATAGCCTGTTGCCGGTTAAGGTTGGCGCATTCTCGCGGTTACCCGGTGCGGCACAAGGCGAAATCGCCAGTGACCCTGTAAGCGCCACCTATAGCAGCGATTTAGAGGCGGTTACGGTCACACTCGCCGCGTGCTGGGATGCTGACGAGGCAAGTGGCAAATTGAAGCGGCGACAGTCGAAATTGGAAAACGCCCGCGCTGCAGCGGATCATTCATGGGCGGTCGGGATTGACAGCCATGGCGTCGTATTTATTTGGACCCGCGAAAGTTATTGCTTTGAAATCGTCTCGCCGCGCGGTGTGCCAGCGCTGGCTGGGTATCTGGCTGATTTCCCGTATTGAAGTCGGCACCGTGGCCTCGTGCGGTCACCATTTGCATCCATCACCTTTCACAGCGTCACGAACCAACGGCGCAACCGCCGCGAGCCCCAAATTTGCATATTCGTCTTTGCAGTTGGGTCGACTAAGGGCTTTGTCAAAAATCTTCTCTATGTTGCGTTTTGGCGCTTCTTGCGCGACGGTCGGAAACGGCAGCAATGTGCGACGGCCGGCACCTTCGGCAGATAATTCGCGGGCACGCTGACGCAAACTGTCCAAATCAAGCTTGGGTGCCGGGGGTGGTGTTGGCAACCGCGGCGTTGGCACAACCGGCAAAAGTGATGACAAACCGGGTGACAAACCCTCCGCCCGCACCGCGCCGGCGGCGGGCTGATTGCGGGAACCCCCCGTGTCCGAATCCGTCGGTCGCAGGGTATTGTCATTGATGACGCCGACTGCCGCATCGCTCGACGCGGCAGCAGCTTGATTTTGGGCGGGCGACGACACTGACGCGGGCAAGGCGGCAGCCGTCACGTTTCCCGGCGTTGGTGCAGATGCCGCAGGTGCCGGCGCAATGTAGGAATCAAGCGACCGCGCTGCAGCAGGCTGGATGCTGATTCGTTCCAGCGGTGCCACCGGCAATCCGGCAATAGGCGACCGGGGTTCCACCGGTGGACTTTCGAAAATGGGCAAGGTTGTTGTTTCGACTGCCTGCCCGGCCGGTGGCATGGATGCCGCTTTTGGTTCAACCAGCGGCGACGGCGACGGCGTGTAACGCTGCAGCGACTTTGTCGACTCAAGCACCGGCAATGACTGCAATGCAGGCGTCGCGAACGGCCGTCTGGCGGGCTCGACAATAGACGCCGGTTCATTTATCGTCTGCACGAAGATGGCAAACCCACCTTCAGAGCGCGGTGGCGGCTGTCTGCTGTCATTTTCAGGGATCGGCACGATCACCTGACCAACCGTCGAAATCGGCGTTTGAATCGGCACGAGATTCATGTTGGGTACAACAAATTCGCCCTTTGGCATCTCAACCTCAACGGCGATCACCGGCAGCGGTGCAATACGTTGTGCCACTGCAGATGACTCGGGCACACGCAACGATTCAATCGGCGCCTGATCTGTAACCGCTGTATCGAAGGCTGGCGCATCGGCCGGCGAACCGACGGCAGGCGGTAGCGCGGGTCTGGCCACGGTCGGCGTACCGATTGTGCGCGAATGCAATCGTTGTCGCACATCCGCCGCGAGTGGCCGCAGAAGTGCCGTAAAGGTGGTGCCGGATGTTCCCCCGCGTCGACCCTGGCCTTCGCCTGTGGCATCGCCAAACAATGTGACCACCCATACATGAAGCAGGATCGACAAAATCACAAACTGCGTCATCGACGGCCGCTCGATCAGCACAGGACGATAACTTCGGCGGTGGTGTGAATCTCTCGGCATGGAAACTGAAAATGCATCAACGAGCCGCTAGCATAACGCATACATGCGTCAGAGCTTCGTTTTCAGCATCAACCTGTGGGGGGCAAGCCCGGCCAGGCGCGCGTCAAACACCAGACACAATATGATAGTAAACAATTATTTCCGGCAACGCGTATAGTTTCCGCTGCTTTTCGTCTCTTCGGCTGTCATTGGCCTGATCCTTACACCAATTTCACGTCATTGATTGACCCAACCAGACATACAAATGCTGAACAAGATTTTCAAGAAAACCGACACCGCTCCGGAACCGCGTGGTGATAGCCTCGCG
>JANOEV010000466.1:0-4540 GCA_031413695.1 Burkholderiales bacterium | reverse complement strand
GGCGTTGGCGTTGGCGTGGGTGTCGGTGTCGGTGTCGGTGTCGGTGTTGGCGTCGGTGTGGGCGTCGGAGTAGGTGTCGGGCCGCCATCCATTACTGCGATACACGGTGAAAACTCCGAGGTGTTTCGCGCTGGTGGGTTTGATGGTATCTCTTCACTCGCCATCTGCGCCACTTTCGCGTTAGTGCCACCAGCCGACACTGTCCCAGCAGTTGGGGGTTCTTCGCGATGAGAAGCTGGTCTCGACCCGGCGCGACGGAAAGCGCATCTACTACTCAATGGATAGCAAAGAGGCGCTGGCGATCATGCAAGTGCTCTACGCACAGTTCTGCAAAAAGTAGTTGATTTGCCCGCGTTGCGAGCGACAACGGTTGCGGATGCAACCTGATGCCGCGCCGGTTCCTTGCAATTGGTTCATGACGCAATTTCGGACCATACCAGCCCGAACTGCCGGCACATTTGGAGCCAACAGTTGAGTCTGACCCCACGTCGGCATCGTCCAAAACACAGCAGCGGCACAGCCGCCGCCTTGGCCCGCTTATTTCAGCAAAGTCGTTGATAGACGGCTGTTTTCAGATTGTTTTGCCTGAAAACACCCGTCGAATGGCGAGTTTGTCAACGGGTCTTTTCTGGATTATCCCGCACAGCTGCGTAATTCTTAGTGACCCGGCGAGCGGTTTCCCGTCATAATTCAACGCTTTAGCCCACGCCGATCACGTTAGGATTGTTTCCGATGAAAGACCGCACCGCGCCACCCGCTGCCGACAACGCAGCGCTTGACACCATGCGATTTCGAGCCGATCCGTGGGCAGACGCGACCATCGCCAAAATCCTCGGCGGTTCGGCGTTGTCGGCACAGCCGTCTGACAATGCGGACGCCGCCGCCGTGATGGCGCACTGGCAGCCCCGCTGCGACAAGCTGACAACTGTTAACCAGGTATTTGCGGCGTGGACTGACAACGCGGCGATATTAAGGTGGCGTGCCGCGGGTTCCGGTTTGCCTGACGACATTGGCAATGCGCTTGAAGCCTATTTGCAGGCAGCGGCTGTCCGACCAGACTGGTTCGACGCGGAAAAAATCGCCCGTGCCGAACAGCTGTTTATGGATCACGGTGCGCTGTCGGTGACGTTGTTGTTTTGTGCGAGCCTGCCACAGTGTTATGTGGTGCCGGATCTCTCCGCGGTGTTGCAAATAACCGGGCAGCTCGATAACAATGCCGAGCATCGTGTGCGCGCAACCGGGGCGATGATTTTTCCGGTGATGATGAACGATGGATTGGCATACGATCAGGGTGCCGGCTTGGCACAAATTTTTAAGGTGCGGCTGATCCACGCCACCATCCGTCATCTAATTCTGCGGAAAAGTCCGGAAACCGTCATGGCCGAATCTGGTCGGATAGGTCGGACCAATACAAACAGCGACGTGATCGCGCCGCTCGCCGAAATTGCCAAGTCAGATTCGATGAACCGGGCGCTGTTGGCCGGCGGCTGGAATACGCCTGATCGTGGTCTGCCGTGCAACCAGGAAGAGCTCGCCTACACATTGCTGACGTTCAGTTATGTTTTTCTGGAAGGACTGCGCAAGCTTGGCATTGGTCTGCCTCAAGCCGATGAGGAAGCGTATTTACACACTTGGAATGTGGTCGGTTATTACCTCGGTATCGATGCAACGTTGATGGCGCATACGATGGACGACGCGGCGCGCTTGTTTGCCGCCATGCAGGCACGCGGACGCGCCGGCCAACTCAGCAAACCCATCACGCCCGACCCGCGCCCGTCGCTGGGCAACGCGTTGATGCATGCCATGAAAACCATCATCCCCTGGACCATCGCCAAACCGTTTCCGGTGTTGATGACGCGTTACCTTTGTGGTAACGCCACCGCCCTCGACTTGGGGCTCAACGGCGCGGTGTGGTGGAGTTCAAAAGCACTTTTTTACCTGCTGATGCTGATCGCAAAATCGATCGATGCGACGGTGCGCCGCACGTTTCCACAGTTTTCGACGTGCCGTTTTATCACGCGCCTGTTGGGCTATCAGTTGATCACCCGGCTGTTGATGAGTGAAACGCGCCCGCTGAAATTGCCTGAACACGAGTCGGTACGCATGAATAATCTGCTCAATCAGTGGGGTCGCGATCAACTTGCCCCGGCGTGGATGAACAAGCTCGAAGGCATGATGACAACCAAAGACGGGTGGGGCAGTGAGAACAAGCGCTGAACTGAAGTTACCCGTCGACCGGCAATTCGATGTTATGACGGCACCGTCATATCAATTGCGCCACGTGCGCGCGCTGATGTTGGCGGCGTGTGTGTTGTTTGGTTTCACCGCCGCGCACGCGCAAACACCAATTCTGCTATCGGATAACGCGGGACGCATCGATGTATGGCCGGCGGTCACCACATTGACTGATCCGTCGGGCCAATTGACCATTGACACCATCCGCGACAAGCGACCGAACTTCGTCGTGCCGGTGTCGGCCTACGCAACACTCGGCTTCAAGTATGGTGTTGAGTGGCTGCACGTGCCGTTGCGGGTCGCTGACAACTCGGACGGCGACTGGATACGCGATATCGATTACGCGTTGTTAAACCGCGTTGATGTGTTTTTTGTCAGCAACGGGCTGGTGGTCAAGACCCTCCGGCTCGGCAACGATCAGAACTATGCGTCGCGGCCGCTGGCGAGCCGGTCACTTGCCGCAGAAGTGATGCTCAAGCCGGGCGCTGACTATGACGTGTTCATGCGCATTGACACCATCGGCGCGAAGATTCTGCCGATAACGTTCAGCAAACTGTCGTCGTTTCATCGCAATGCGCTCAACGAACAGATGTTGCAGGGATTTCTCACCAGCCTCGGCGTGTGCCTACTGCTGTTCAGTTTGCTGCAATGGGTCAGTTTGCGCGAAACCATGTATCTGAAATACGCGCTGCTGATTTCGGCGAGCATTTTGTTTTCCGTGCACTTTTTTGGCATCGGTGAACAATATCTTTGGACCGACCACGACTGGCTTGAAAAACACCTGGCCGGAATCACCTCGCTCCTGGCCGCCTCGGCGACGGCCTTGTTCATCGATGACGTGCTGGGTTACGACTACAGCCGCCGTTTGCGCATGGTGTTGCGGGCGGTCGCCGCTATTCTTGCGCTGGCGGCGCTGGCGCACGCCTTCGACGTGATCGACATTCACCAGGTCGGTTTATTTATGGGCACACTTGGTTTGATGCCGGTGCTGCTTGGCATACCGGGTGCCATCACCCGCATTCACCGCCGCGACAGCATCGGCACCTACTTTTTTATTGCGTGGATCGGCTACTTTGTCGCCAGCGCAATCATGGTCGGCGTGGTCAAGGGTTATATCGGTGCAAATTTCTGGACGCTGCATTCATTCCAGTTTGGCGCAACCCTCGACATGATCGTTTTTTTGCGCATCGCCGTGTTGCGCTCGGCGGTGGTGCACGTTGCCGCACGCCGCGCCAATAACGAGCGCGATACGTTGATCTCGCTGGCGCACACCGATTCACTCACCGGGCTGCTCAACCGGCGCGGACTGAATGAAATCCTGGTTGAGAGTCTGAAGAGCGCCAGTCCCGGCCAACAGCTGGTGGTGTTTGTGATGGACCTCGACCGGTTCAAGCCGGTCAATGATCAGTATGGCCACGATGTCGGTGACCAATTGCTGATCCTGGTCGCCAGCCGGTTGCGTGGTGCGGTACGTGGCGCGGATATTGTGGCGCGTTTTGGCGGCGACGAATTTGTGGTGATGGCGACCGGGTTGCAAAACGAGCAACAGGCAACCGAGCTCGCCGCCAAATTGGTCGCAGCCATTGCAACGCCGTTTGCACTGGAAACCCATATCTGTACAGTCGGCGCCACGCTGGGTTACGCCATTGCGCCCGTTGACGGACACGATGCATCGACGCTGATCAAAATGGCGGATGCGGCCATGTATACCGGAAAACAAGCCGGGCGCAACTGCGCGCGCCGCGCCGCGCCGGTGTAGTCCTGCACCGCCCGTTCTGTAATCTGTCGGTTGATTGTGGCTGATGGGTGGTGATGGCGCTAAATTGAGCGGGTCGCATGAAAAACCCCAAGCGGGACACGCGACAGACCAGGCGGCGGGGAATTTGTTTTGTCCGCGCCTGTCCAATCAATCACTTCCAACCAGCCGACGAAAGAGATCAACATGACAATGGCCGACGAACTCCAAAAACTGCAGGCGCTACACGCCCAGGGCGCCTTGAGTGATGACGAATTTTTGCAGGCAAAACAACGGGTGATCAACGAAAAAGCCCGGTATGCCGATGTGACGCAGGAACCACCGGTCAAGGCATCGCCCAATTTCCTGCAGACGCTGACACGTTCCGCAACCGACCGTTGGATCGGCGGTGTCAGTGGCGGTTTGGCCGCCGCCACCAATATTCCAACGTGGGCGTGGCGGATTCTGTTTGTATTGACCGCGCTGCTGCATGGTCTTGGTCTGTTGATGTATGTGCTGCTGTGGATTTTTGTGCCGCTACAGCAAACAACAGTGCAAGCAACCGCCGCG
>JANOEV010000465.1:0-3891 GCA_031413695.1 Burkholderiales bacterium | reverse complement strand
GGCTACGGTGTGCCCGCTGCGATTGCCGCCAAGGCGGTGCATCCGCAGCGTACGGTTATTGCGTTCGCCGGCGATGGTTGTTTTCTGATGACGGGGCAGGAGCTCGCTACGGCCGTCCAGTACCAATTAAATGTGATTTTTATTGTGGTAAACAACGGCATGTACGGCACCATCCGCATGCACCAAGAGCGCGAATTTCCCGGCAATGTTCACGGCACGGCGTTGACCAATCCGGACTTTGCCGCGTACGCGCGGGCATTTGGTGCGCATGGCGAAGTGGTCGAAAACACGGCGGATTTTGCCGGCGCATTCGAGCGCGCCACCAACGCCGGTAAACCCGCGCTCATCGAAATCCGCATCGACCCGGAAGCGATTTCACCCAACACCACGTTGCAGGCAATCCGCGATGGCGCGATTGCAACCATTGCAACCGCGGCGACCAAGGCAGCGCCTGCTAAATAGTGTTGCCAGTGACTGACCAAACAAATCCGACTGAATGCCACTTGCGCCGCGCCACCGCCGCCGACCATTCACGCATTGAAAATCTGATGCAGTTTTACAACTACGACCTGAGCGAGTCGTATCCACTATCCTTCGGCGAAAACGGCCTGTACACACTCAGACCAAAACAAGACTATTGGTCGGCACCGACGGTGCATCCGTACCTGATCGAGGTCGGCACCGCGCTTGCCGGATTTGCCGTGGTCGATCAGGAAGTTGTTGCGCCGACGTCGACCTATAACCTTGGATACTTTTTTATCGGCAGACGGTTTCGCCATCAAGGCATTGGCAAACAAATCGTGCGCCAGTTGCTGCAACACTACCCGGGTGAATGGGAGATCTACCATTTGCGCGAGAACGACGCCGCCAAACAGTTTTGGTCAAGCGTGATCACCACAGCCGGCATTGCAGACGTCAAATTCTCTGAGCAACGCATTGACGATGAAATATGTGTTTTGTACCGATTTTCATCGATTGGCCTCGCACAACAAGAACCGCATAGCCGCTAATGTGCCGCTGAATACAACACATCGCTGGCCCGGTGTTTGTCGGGATTGTTTTCGAAAAAGGCAGTGGCGCGGCCCGTCCGACCATCAGCGCAGTGCAGGCCAAAGGCCCGGCTGCAATGGATATACTTCATCGCACCACCAGACCATCGCGGAGGATTCATGAAAAGAGTCACAGGCATTGGCGGCATCTTCTTCAAAGCCAAAGACGCACCGGCGCTCCAGGCTTGGTATAAGCGGCACCTTGGCATTGATGTGCAGTCGTGGGGCGGCGCGGCGTTCACCTGGGCTGACGGAGACGGTAAGCCGATGGCGGGTACAACGATATGGTCAGTCGGGCCGTCAGAAGGCGACCAATTTGCCCCAAGCACCGCATCGTTCATGGTCAACTACCGGGTGGATGACCTTCTCGCATTGGTCAAACTATTGCGGGAAGAAGGGTGCAATGTGCTCGATAAGGTTGACGACTCTGAGTACGGGAAATTTGCCTGGGTCATTGACCCGGAAGGCAACAAAGTCGAACTGTGGCAACCGCCTGCAGGCCAATAGTCAGGGCTGTCGGCCCACGACGAATCCGCAATCGCATTTGGCCGCATTAATTGACACCCTCATTTGGCAACCTCATTTTGCAACATCACTCGCGCGTAGTTGCGGAAACAAAATCACATCGCGAATCGACGCTGAATCGGTGAGCAACATCACCAGACGATCGATGCCGATACCTTCGCCGGCGGTGGGTGGCATGCCGTATTCGAGGGCGCGCACAAAATCCGCGTCGTAATGCATGGCTTCTTCGTCACCGCCTTCTTTGGCCTGCACTTGTTCGATGAAACGCGCCGCCTGGTCTTCGGCGTCGTTTAATTCCGAAAAACCGTTGGCAATTTCACGGCCGGCGATGAACAACTCAAAGCGATCGGTGATGGCGGGGTTGTTGTCGTTGCGACGTGCAAGTGGTGAAACTTCAGCCGGATAGTCAACGATAAAAGTCGGCTGAATCAGTTTGGCTTCGGCGGTTTCTTCAAACAGTTTGAGCTGCAGGGTGCCGATGGTATCGCTGGCCTTGACCTGTGCGTGGTGTTTGTTGCACAACACCTCCAGTGTCGGGCGGTCATTGAAGTCTGCGTCGGTGTATTGCGGGAAATATTTCACCACGGCTTGCGGCATGGTCAGCCGCTCGAACGGTTTGCCGAAATCGATTTGCATGCCTTGATAATCGATCATCGTTTTGCCGACGACCTTGGTCGCAACATCACGGAACATGTCTTCGGTGAATTGCATCAGGTGATGGAAATCGCGATAGGCGATATAAAACTCCATCATGGTGAATTCCGGATTGTGTCGAACGCTCATGCCTTCGTTGCGGAAATTACGGTTGATTTCAAACACACGCTCAAATCCGCCGACCACCAGCCGTTTCAAATACAGCTCGGGCGCGATGCGCAAATAGAGCTGCATGTCGAGCGTGTTGTGGTGTGTGATAAACGGTTTGGCGGCGGCGCCACCTGGGATCGGATGCATCATCGGCGTTTCGACTTCAAGGTAGCCGGCGGCCACCATGAAGGCGCGAATCTCAGAAACGATCTTGGAGCGTGTTTCAAACGTGCGTTTGACTTCCGGATTCACCATCAAATCCACGTAGCGCATGCGATAACGCTGTTCCATGTCGGTCAGGCCGTGAAATTTTTCCGGCAGGGGCCGCAGCGATTTGGTGATCAGACGTACTTGTGACACGTTGATCGACAGCTCGCCGGTTTTGGTCTTGAACATCACACCTTCGGCACCAACAATGTCGCCAAGGTCGTAGTGTTTGAATGCTTCAAGCGCGTCTTCACCAACGCCTTCGAGATTGACATACAACTGAATGCGGCCCGAGGCGTCCTGAATGGTGGCAAACGACGCCTTGCCCATCACCCGCTTGAGCATGATGCGTCCTGCCACTTTTACCATCGGCGATTTGTTGGCCTCGAGTTCTTCCTTCGAAAATTGGCCGTAAGCCGTGTGCAGATCAACGGCATTATGTTCGGGGCGAAAATCATTCGGAAAGGGATGACCACCGGTTTTTTCGCGGATCGCCGCCAGTTTTTGCCGGCGCTCGGCAATGACATGGTTTTCGTCAACCGCAGGCACGGCATTCGGGGTCGGGTTTGGGGCGCTGTTGTCAGTCATGATCAGTCTTTCAGGGGGCGAGCCATTGGGCGGTAAGCTGGCCTTGTGGCCAAGTGAAGCGGGCACGACGATTGCCGTTGCGGGAGAGTAACACCCAGTCGAGGCAATCAATATCGACTATTAACAAACAAAAATTCTCACGCGCCATCGCGGTGAGCAAATCGGCATTGCCCGATGCGGGTGGTGGTGCGCCATGCGTGGGCGCGAAAACGTCTTGGCCGGGTGCGATCGTCTGGGCGTAAGTCAGGCGCGACCGGTCATGAAGGTTTTTCCAGATGTTATCCGCCAGCGCGGTGCCGGACTCAAATCGCACGCGGCCATTCAGGCGTAACTGCAATTGGCTACTGGCATCGTAGCCGAGCACACTCACTTGCGGGTTGTTACCGAGACCAGCCATTTTTGCCGAGCGTGTGTCGGTATAAAAACGCAAGGTCCGCGCCGCCGTGTCAACGTCACGCAAGATCATGCTGCGTTGTTGCGGAGCGCCATCTAGCCCGACATTGGCAACCACCGGTGTATGAAACGCCGACGTGCGGTCGGTGGCGCCATGCGCGAGTTGCGCCCAGGCATGGGCCAGCGCCGCCGCCAGATCGTTGTAAAACGGCGGCATCGGCAAGATGGTTGCCGTTTCAGGTGGCGCAGATTTCACCGCATCGTCAATCATCACACACCGTGTTTCAGGCTGGCTTCAATGAACAAATCAAGATCACCATCCAGC
>JANOEV010000464.1:0-4446 GCA_031413695.1 Burkholderiales bacterium | reverse complement strand
GCTCAAAGGGAATGTTCTTTGTCCGATACATCGACCCGGATGCGGACGCACAGTCCAGCCAGAAAAAAGGCTGGATCGATCGCTTGGCATTCTGGCGTTCTGACAAACCCGCTGATCGGCCGCAATTCCGCATCAAGGTTGCCGAGCGCGCCGGCGCGTCGGAAGTCGAAGTGCAAACGGCGGAAGGCAAGCCGGATAACTCGCCGACGGCAAAACGTATCATGACGCTGTTATTTGAACAACTTCGCTAGGTGTTCACCAACAGCATGAAAGAGGGCCCGCATTTGCCGGGCTCTTTTTTTATCCCGCAAAGGGTGGCGCGATGACGATGCGGTTTTGCTCGCTCGGGTCGGGTAGTGAAGGCAATTCGCTGATCGTCGAGGTCGTCAGCGGCGTTTCAACATCGCGCGTGATGATGGATTGTGGATTTGGCCTGGCCGACACCGTTGCGCGGCTTGGCAATGCAGGCCTGCTGCCGGCTGATATCGATGCCATTGTTGTCACACACGAACATTCAGACCATATCGGCGGCGTTGCGCGATTCGCACGTAAACACGGCATACCGGTGTGGCTGACGCACGGAACCGCCAAAGTATTGGGCGACCGCGCTTTGCCGCAGGCACTCGTGCACTACGTCGATCCACACGCATACTTCGCCGTTGGCGGTATTTGCGTCATTCCCTACACGGTGCCACACGACGCCAATGAGCCTGTGCAATATGTTTTTTCAGACGGGGCATACCGGCTGGGCGTGCTGACGGATGTGGGTACAACCACGCCGCACATTGAAGAAAGTCTTTCAAACTGTGATGCGTTGGTATTGGAGGCGAATCACGACCTCGACATGCTTCGCAACGGCCCTTATCCGGCGAGTCTTAAGCAGCGTGTGGCGGGCAAATTTGGCCATCTTGACAATTTCACGGCAGCGGCGCTGCTGGGAAAAATCAAAGGTGCCAAGCTGCAACACGTTCTGGCTGCCCATCTGTCAAAACAAAACAATACCGAAGATCTTGCGCGGACGGCATTTTCGGCCGCGCTGGCATGCACGCCGGACTGGATCGGTATCGCAAAACAGGGTGACGGATTTGGCTGGCGGAGTTTCGTCTAACCGTTAATGACTGTTGCCATTGCAATCAACGTTCCACAAACAAAAACGCCAGTCTGATGACTGGCGTTTTTGATGAAGCAGCTGAAGAATTACTTCTTTGGTGCTTCTGCTGGCTTGGCAGCGGCTGGCGCAGCAGCTGGAGCAGCAGCGGCAGGCGCGGCGGCTGGAGCAGCAGCGGCTGGCGCAGCGGCAGCTGGCGCGGCAGCGGCTGGAGCAGCAGCATCAGCAGCTGGAGCGGCTGCAGGCGCCGCAACTGGCGCAGGCGCCGGTGCAGCAGCTTTTGGCGCTTCAACTTTAGGGGCTTCGGTTTTACCGCAAGCTGCGAGGCCGACGGCGATGATTGCAACAGCGAAAATTGACTTGTTCATTTCTACATCCCTTGGAAAAAAATTTTGATCAAAAATTTTGACCGGCTTTTGTGACGTTACCGGCGTATCGACCAGACCCCGAATCAAACCGGGAAATTGCCACGACGGCGGTGCTCTGTTTCAACCGACCGCGGAGTATATCACTGCTTTGGTGCGGCGCACAACTCGCGATGCATAGGGGTTTATGGCGCGCGCGGCCAAACAGGGGGCCAATCCTATAGACCGGCACTCCGCGACGAGACGGCCGGTTCGCTGGCCTCCCATATCTCTTCAAATCGATCCCGATAGGGTTTCACGTCGTTTGCGTCATACATTGTCAGAATGGACCGGGGGTGTGTCGCGACGGGTTTGCGCCAAATTGCGTCCTCATCAGCGATCAGCAGGACATCCTGTACGCGGCGGGCGGCACCATCAGTCCGGCGGATCGACACCAGGTCGGTAAATTGGCCCAGCAGTGAAACCAGTCGCGGCAATTCACTATCGATATCCCGGATTTCATGCAGGGCAATGCGAATTCGGCGGGCGCGACTATTGTGACTCCCCATCAGCAGGTTACGCAGCAGGGCAATATTTTGCGGCCGCCCGAACTCGCGTTCCATCATGGCTTTGGGTGACTGGTCAAAAATCATCAATTCCCATTTGGCGTGACCAAGCACGTCGACAATCGCGCGTTTTGCCTCGACCTGGGAATCCATTAACCGATAAATTTTAGCGGGCGGCTCAATTGCCGACGGCTGGATCGTGTCCAAGCGTTCTCCTTTCAACCAAGCAGGGTTTCAGAAGTGGATTCTTGCAGTTTCCGTCAACCAACACAAATTTGAAAGTGGCCGCGCTGCCATTGCTGATAGATCGTGTTGAATGCACTTGTAGAGGCCGACCGCAACACTGCCGGCGTCAGGTGGCGGCTATTGGCAAGGACGGCAAACAGGGCACGATCAGCTTTCTCGACGGGCAGCTTTTCCCCGTTGATATAGAAGCTGAGTCGGTCAAACAGCATTCTGGATCGCAAATCAAGCGCTATTCCGCTTAAAAGGGCCTGGCGCCTGAAGTTTGCAAATGTGCTGGCCGGCGGTGGCTCGAACGTGACATGTGACTTTGGCTGGGACAAAAAACGCCCGACGAAGGCATTGAGTTTCGCCGGTTTGATCGCCGCCGCAATGGCGGCCGATATGGTTCCGCCGAACGCCATTTGCAACATTGAATCAATGCCGGCATGGTTGTGCGGTCCGGTGGCGCGCCGCTTCTTGTCAGCATACCGGCCGTCAATCTTCAGGCGGTCACGCAGGTCGTCGAGGTAGGCGTCGAGCAATTCCTGGTTGGAAGGTGAGCGGAACCCAATCGACCATGTCACGCAATCATCTGTTTCGGCCACACCGTCATGCGCAAACGACGGCGGCAGGTAAAGCATGTCGCCTTCTTCCAGCAGCCACTCCTGATCAGCGCTGAAGTGTTGCAGAATTTTCAGGGGCATTTCTGGTTTTAGTGCGAAATCGCACTTCGATGAGATCTGCCAGCGTCGTTTACCGGCTCCCTGCAGCAAAAAAACATCATACGAATCGAAATGCGGTCCGACACCGCCGCCCTTGACCGCGTAACTCACCATCAAGTCATCAATTCGCGTTTGCGGCAGGAAATTGAATTTCGCAAGCAATTGGTGTGCTTCGTACGAAAAATGCTGGGTATCCTGAATCAGCACAGTCCATTTTTTCGGCTTGTTTCCGTTGAGTGCCGAAAACACCGCCCTTGCAAACGGCCCGTAGTCGAGCTGCCATTGATCGTCTTCAAACGAAACCAGCCGACTTTCGGCTTCATCATAGCCGGCGAGCCGCAAGATCTCCGCCTTAGTCAGCGGTGCGAAGCCTTTTGCAAACGCACCACGAATCAACAGGGGCTTTTTTTGCCAGTAATGATCGAGAAAATATTGTGCGCTGATATTGCCGAGTACCGGCAGTGGTGTGTTGGCGCTTGCTGTCGTTGTTGGGCGGTTGGTCATTTTTTTGGTACGAAAAAAATTCGTCGGAAGGTATTGCGATGGGAAATTAATTTTGGTTTAGAATCAGTTCCGGTCAACAAAATATCGGTTCATCAAATACTCATGTTGCAAATCGGCACCACCGCGCCTTCATTCGAATTGCCAGACGCCAGCATGGAGATGATCCGGTTATCTTCGTTTCGCGGCAAGAAAAATGTTGTGCTGTATTTTTATCCGCGCGACGGCACACCGGTTTGTACCAAGGAAGCAATCGATTTTTCGGATCACGAAGACAGCTTTGCCGAATGTAACACGGTCGTCTTTGGCGTCTCGCGTGATGATTGTATGGTGCACGAGGAGTTTCGGGATAAACACGGCATATCACTTTCGTTGTTATCAGATGCCGAGTGCGAAGTCTCGCGCATGTATGAGGTGCTGATGGAGCAAGCCGGCGCCAATGGTGGTGATGTCCGTCAGGCGGTCAGGCGTTGTACCTTCGTGATCGATAAAAAGGGCGTGGTGCGGCATATCCTGCTTGATCACAACCCGCGAGAGCACGTCCGTGATGTCCTGAAACTGGCCAGGCAATTGCACGGCCATTGAGGTTTGGCATTCAATTCGTTGCCGCCGCCGGCGGTTTTCCAAACAGTCGCGCTGATTTTTTGTATTTCAACCGCGTTCGATACCGTTCCCCGGCGTGATCAACCGCCCCCGTTTTTACTTTTAAATTAATTATTCCTTCCTATGTTATTGATTGCAAAAGACACCGTTGTTACCCTCACCTATGACCTTACCGATAGCGATGGTGAGGCGATTGAATCGAACGGCACCCTCGCATATCTGCATGGCGGCTATGACGGCATTTTCCCAAAGGTTGAAGCCGGGCTGGCCGGCAAAGTGGTCGGCGGTGAGTTATCGATTTCACTCGATCCCGAGGATGCCTTCGGTGACTACGATGAAAATCTGATCCGTATGGAGCCGGCGTCGGTATTTCCCGC
>JANOEV010000463.1:0-6606 GCA_031413695.1 Burkholderiales bacterium | reverse complement strand
CATCTGCTCGTGCCGAAGTTTAAAAAGATTATGCTGTAAGCGACCGGGGAATGGCGGCACTGTGGTGGGTGTTAGCGGGTGAGCGACTTTGAACTTTATGGCTCAACAAGTTTATCTCGGCATTGACCTCGGCGCGGAAAGTGGCCGGGGCATCGCCGGTTTGTGCGACGGCAAAAGCATTCAGCTTGAAGAAATCCACCGCTTCGCCAACGGCGGGGTGATGCTCGCCGAAACCCTGCGCGGGAACACTGTCGGCGGTGGTTCGCGGAGCAAACTCCTCGGCCAGGCTCGCCCCCACGGCGAACCCGGTCTGCATGAACCCGCCGACGTGGATGCCTGGTACCAGGCCCGGGGCCGGTTCGCCACACTTTGCCAACCCAAGCCCGCGTAAAGTTTTTCCCATTCATCATGCCATTCACCATCGCTGAAATCGCCCGGAAGATGTCGGGCGAAGTCGTGGGCGACGCCGCCGTCGTCTTGAACAACTTTGCGCCGGCCAGTCGCGCCCAGGCGGGCGATCTCACCTTTGCCGAGAATGCCTCTTACCTCGCGCTGGCCGAGCAGAGCGCGGCGTCCGCCATTCTGGTGGACCAGTCCGTGACCGCCTCGGCGAAGATTCTGATCCGGGTGGCAAATCCGCGCCTGGCCTTTGCCAAGACGATGGCGCTGTTTTTTCCCGAGCCGTTGCCGTTGCCGGGCATTCATCCCACGGCGGTCATGGCCGCTTCGGCGCAGGTGGAGCCCACGGCCCACGTTGGCCCGCATTGTGTCGTTGGCGAAAACGTCTGCCTCGGCGCGCGGGCGGTTTTGAAGGGTGGCAATCATGTCGGGGCGAACAGTTGGATCGGCGAGGGGACGATTCTGTTTCCCAACGTGACGGTTTATCCAGGCACGCAAATTGGTGTGCGCGTGCGGATTCATTCCGGTGCGGTGATTGGCGCGGACGGTTTCGGCTACGTGCCGGAAAACGGGATTCACCTCAAGGTGCCGCATCCCGCAGTGCCGAACAACGTTGTCCGGCGCTGTTGAATGCCGAGGCAATGACATCGTTGATAACCTGTTCCGGCAGCGCCGACGAATCGGCAATCATGGTGTTAAGTCCACCGGTCTCGGCGATGAACGGAATAATCGGCCCATCGCGATTGGCCAGCGCACGATTGATCAGCCGCGCCGTCCCGGTGCCACCGGTAAAAGCAACGCCGTCGACCCGCAAATCCGCAACCAGCATGGCACCAATCACTTCGCCCCTTCCCGGTAAAAAAGCAATGGCGGCCGGCGGCATGCCCGCCTCAAGCAACAAGTTGACGGCTTCAAATGCGATGATCGGTGTTTGCTCCGCCGGCTTGGCAATCACGGCATTGCCCGCCGCAAACGCCGCCGTGATCTGCCCGAGAAAAATGGCCAGCGGAAAGTTCCACGGACTGATGCAAACAAATGTACCGCGTCCGTGCAGCGACAACATGTTGGATTCACCGGTCGGCCCGGGAAGAACTTCGGGCGAGGCAAAATGCATTCGGCACAGTTCGGCGTAGTAGCGGCAAAAATCCGCGGCCTCGCGTACTTCGCCCAATGCGTCTGGCAGTGTTTTGCCGGCCTCGCGAACCATCAATGCCATGTAATACGACCGCCGCGCCTCGAGCAAATCAGCCGCTTTGTCCAATACTGCCGCCCGCTCAAGCGCAGGCATTCCCGGCCACTGTTTGGCGAGGTCCAACGCCAATCCGGCCAACGCCGCGTCAGCTTCCTCGACCACGCCGATCTGGCGTCCGGTCGACGGATCAATCAGACTGACGGCGGCTCCCCGCACACGTTCACCGGCGATCAACGGTTGCGCAAGCCAATCGTTTTTTTCCAATACCGGCGCCATCTCGGCAAACAAAACATCGGTCGCGGCCACGTCGGCAAAACTAAAACCCGACGAATTCAGGCGGTTGACTGCGGATTGCAGGAACAACCGTTTCGGCACCGGCAGCCGACCGTTGGCACGCGGCTGGTTAGACTCACAAACCGCAACCGGGTCGGCAATCACGTCATCGATCGAAACGGCCGGGTCGGCAATGCGATTGACGAATGAAGAATTCGCCCCGTTCTCCAGCAGACGCCGCACCAGGTACGGCAGCAAATCTTCGTGGCTGCCGACCGGCGCATACACGCGGCAGGCACTGGTGGGGTAGTCAAGAACGGCGTCGTAAAGCTCCATACCCATGCCGTGCAGTCGCTGGAACTCGAATCCGGCAACCGCGGTTGCCGCGCTCGCGCGCTGCAGGATGGTTGCCACCGTGTGCGCATTGTGGGTGGCAAACTGGCAATAAAAGGTGCCCGGCGCAGCCAGCATTTTTGCCGCACAGGCCAGATACGACACGTCGGTATTGACCTTGCGCGTGAATACCGGATAGCCGGTGAAGCCCTGCGTTTGTGCGCGCTTGATTTCCGTATCCCAATACGCGCCTTTCACCAGCCGCGTCATGATGCGACGACCGTGGCGCGCGGACAACGCAATCAGCCAGTCGATGACATGCGGCGCCCGTTTCTGATACGCCTGAACAGCAAGACCCAGCCCTTCGTAATTGGAAAAACGCCGGTCGGAAAACACCGCCGCAAACAACTCGAGCGAAATCTCCTGGCGTTCGGTCTCTTCGGCATCAAACGTCAGGCCGATGCCACCATCCTGCGCCATTTCGGCCAGCACCAACAATTTTGGCAACATCTCCGCCATCACCTGCTGACGATGTGCCAGTTCAAATCGTGGGTGCAACGCCGACAGCTTGACCGAGATACCCGGCGCCTCGAAAACAGATTGCCCGGGCTTGACCGCCCTCGCAATGGATTTGATCGCAACCTGATAGGCGATGAAATATCGTTCCGCGTCCGCGCCGGTCATCGCCGCTTCACCGAGCATGTCATACGAATGGCGGAATCTTGCCTGATCTGCCGATTCGGCGCGCGCCAATGCCTCGTCAATATCGCGGCCCATGACAAATTGTTCGGCCATCAACTTCATCCCCTGCCGCAACGATGCGCGCACAATCGGCTCGCCGACCTTGTTGGCCATACGCCCCAACCAGCCGCCGACATCGGTGAAATCCGCCGGGCCGACCGTGACCAGCTTGCCGGTGAGCATCATGCCCCAGGTGCCGGCATTAACCAGCATCGACTCACTCGCGCCCAGATGTTTTTGCCAGTCCCCCTGCGCAAACTTGTCCTTGATCAGCTTGTCCGCCGTTGCTGCATCAGGAATGCGCAACAACGCCTCAGCCACACACATCAACAAAACGCCCTCCTGAGTCGAAAGGTCGTATTGGGTCAAAAATGACTGCATACCGGCGTTGGCTTTTTGCTTGGACCGGACCGATTCGACCAGCGACCGCGCAATATTGGCGATCTTGTGATTGGTCTGCATATCAACTCTTGCCATTGCGATCAGTTGATCGAGCGTGCGGTCCTCATCGGTCAGGAACGCCGATCGCATCGCCTCAAAACCCGGCAAGCCTGGCGTGGTCGGTTGCGTGGCGGACGTTGCAATATTGGGCTGGGCGGACATGGGCGCGGACGGTGATTTACGTGACGCGCATTATGGCAGTTTGCACAAACGACTGGCGCGAGGCTTTCGGGCGCGCGCAGACAAAAATCAAAATTCCAATGAATACGGGCATTTTCAGACAGTTATGTCTGAAAATGCCCGTATTTACTTGTATTTGCTGGTTAGTTTACCGTGGCGTTTGACTCTTGCGCCGCAATTTCAGCGTGGACGGTTGCCATGTCGATCTCCAGCGACTTTTTGACGACTTCCTGGAGCGCGGCTTTTGGCAACATACCGGCCTGCGTAAACAACACAACCTGTTCACGGAAAACCATCAGGGTTGGAATGGAGCGGATATTGAATGCCGCACCGAGTTCTTGCTCGGCCTCGGTGTTTAATTTCGCGAAGATCACATCCGGGTGATCTTCCGACACCGCCTCAAAGGTCGGCGCAAACGCACGACAAGGGCCGCACCATGGCGCCCAAAAATCGATGATGACAGTCTTGCCGCTTTCGATTGTGGCGTTGAAGTTCTGTTTCGTCAGTTCGATTGTTGCCATATCAATTCTCCAAAAGGGAGCGGAGCATCCATGCGGTCTTTTCATGCACCTGCAGCCGCTGCGTTAGCAAATCCGCCGTCGCTTCATCACCCGCCTTTTCCACCGCCGGAAAAACCTTTCGTGCGGAGCGGGCAACTGCTTCATGGCCCTTTACCAACATGTGCACCATATCGGTTGCCACCGGTACGTGGTCGGTGTCCTCAATCGAGGTGAGTCTTGCGTACGCCTTGTACGAGCCGGGGGCCTCATGGCCAAGCGAGCGGATTCTTTCTGCCACCGCGTCAACAGCAAGCGCCAGTTCGTTGTATTGCACCTCAAACATCAAATGCAGTGTCTGAAACATTGGGCCCTTGACGTTCCAATGAAAATAATGCGTCTTTAGATATAAAGAATAGGTATCGGCAAGCAAATGCGAAAGCCCGACGACAATTTGTTTGCGATTCTTCTCCGAAATACCGATGTCGATCGCGACCGGTGCGGATTTTAATGTGGCCATGTTTAGCCCCTAAAAATAAGTGATGCTGAAGTATGCAACCCGGACTGCGTTCATTCAAATTGCTATTTCCAATCACGGCGATTGAAAATCGCAATCAATCGTCATCGTCGCGCATCGTCCATCATATGCGGCAACATTGGCTCAAAATCAGCTCCGGCCGTTGACAAATTGCGCCGCCGCTTCGGCAACACGCTTGCCGAGCAGCTTCGCCGTCTCGAGATCACCGGGCAACGGCCCCTCATCCGGCCCCGCATCAGATGGCGACTGCGCCATTGCACCGGCAAACGAACCAACATAGTTAATGTCGTTGCGCTGTGCCGCCTTGCTGTTGGACGGCATCAGCCCCAGCCCGACCCAGATCATTGAATGCTGCATCGACAACGTAAAGAAGTAATGCAGCGTCGACAACTTGTCACCGTTCATGGTTGCCGAATTGGTGAATCCGGCTGCGATCTTGTCCTTCCATTGCTGGCCGAACCAGGGCTTGCTTGACGTGTCGGCAAACTTTTTGAACTGCCACGACACCATTCCCATGTATGTCGGTGAGCCCATGACAATTGCATCTGCCGCAGCAAGTGCCTGCCATGCGGACTCGGGAATATTGCCTTCAGCGTCGATGGCAATCATTTCAACCGTTGCGCCGGCAACGCCGGATGCGCCGACCCCGACGGCCTCTGCCTGCTTGGCGGTATGCCCGTAACCTGAATGAAACACAATTGCGATCTTTGCCATTTTTATTCCTGAATATTTGTTGTGATTGAAGGGTCGTGAAACAATTATCATCCGGCGTTTAATGCAAGTTTTGCAACACGCCCGCCGAGTTGACGCAGCATTTGAGCGGCGCGCTCATTGGCAATACTACCATCAGCGTTGACCAGCTTGTCTCCCGCAGGCACGGCCACGATTGGCAGCACGATGGCACCGAGATTGGAAAAAATACCTGCAACATGCGGTAACGCGCGTACGCCGCCAAACCCACCGCCGGAGGCGCTCATCATGCCCGTGATTTTGCCCTCAAATGGAAGCCGACCACCGCCTTTGCCTACCCCGTCACTGACAGACTGGGAAAGCCAGTCGATGGTATTTTTCAGCAGCGGTGTGATCGACGAATTGTATTCAGGACTGGCAATCAGCAAGCCCTGCGCGCTGATCATTTTTTCCCGCAGCCGCGCGGCAGTTGCCGGCACACCATTGGCCTCGTGCCAATCGGCGTCGTATAGCGGCATCGGGTAGTCTTTGAGGTCGATCAACTCGACCTCAATGCCGGCGTCGCGCGCGCCTTCGATCGCAAACCCCAAGCTGATGCGATTTATCGATCCTTGACGGGTTGATCCAGCAAACGCCACAATTCTTGATGTCATTTTCTTCCCTATTTACTTAGCGGCTGGTGGTAAAACGAAATTTTACGGTCACATCATCGGCGACAACCGAGGTATCTTTCCATTCGTTGTCGCCTATCTTCCAGCCGAGCCGTTTCATCGTGAATGCGCCCTCGACAATCGGCGTCGCACCGTCGGCAAAGGTAAACTGCGCCTTGATCGGTTGTGTTGCGCCCTTGATCGACAGTTTGCCGGTCGCTTCAAATTTCCCGCCCGGCAATGCCGTGACCTTGACCGCCGTGAACGTTGCCTTTGGAAACATCTTGGCATTCAACCAAACCGGTGTTTTGGTTTCATCGTTGTACGCCTTGTCGCCCAGATCAACTGAATTCATGTCAACACCAAATTCCGCTTTGGTCGCGTCAAGCTTCTTGACGTCAAAAAATACCTTGGCGTCAAAACGGGTGAAGCGGCCCTTCATTGGCACGCCCAGTTGAGAAAAGCCGAATTCGATAACGCTTTTGGCGGGGTCCAGTTTGAGTTCGCTGGCATGCGTGTTTTGCGATAACAGCAACATTGTGATCATGATGCCAATGACACTGGTGATTTTTTTCATTTCAGTCTTTGTGGATTTGAGCCCTGCCGGGCAACATACGATTGATCAAACGATCTTTTTCAATAAACTGATGTTTGAGTGCGGCCAAAATATGC
>JANOEV010000462.1:0-3380 GCA_031413695.1 Burkholderiales bacterium | reverse complement strand
ACAATTGGCGACCGTCTGTGCTTCAACACCTTGCGATGCGTCCACCACCAGCAACGCACCCTCACAAGCGGACAAGGAGCGGGACACTTCGTATGAAAAATCGACGTGTCCGGGTGTGTCGATCAGGTTCAAATAGTAGGTATTGCCGTCTTTTGCTTGATAAGTCAGCGCCGCCGTCTGCGCCTTGATGGTGATGCCGCGCTCGCGTTCCAACGCCATCGAATCGAGCACCTGTGACTCCATCTCACGCGATGACAACCCGCCGCAACGCTCGATGATGCGATCGGCCAGGGTCGACTTGCCATGGTCAATATGGGCGATGATGGAGAAATTGCGAATGAGGTTCATTAAAACGCTTTGCAAATAGTTGGCGAATGCGCACGAATCAGGTGCGGCAATCGCCCGGAATGGCGGTTTTAGCCGTAAATGGCGCTGGGGAGATAAATACGGTGAGGCAAACGGGCAAACCCGGCACCCCGAACGGCTTTACGCGCCGGTCATATCTGGACAACCCGTGATTTTAGCCGAAAGCAGCTGTTTTTACGAGCTGACTACCCGTTTTCGGCTTCTGCCGCCTGTTGACGTTGGCGGGCGGCAGCCCACGCGGAATTGTCGAAATGGTAGTGGCAAAGTTCAATGGCGCCGTCAAGCGGACCATCCAACAGTACCGGCACAAGTTCACCATACTGCCCCTCGAGCGCGGGAAGATCGTCCAAATCCACCTCGACCAGGCTCAATTCAACCCGGTCACGTCGCGCTGCCGCATGGCAGGCATCGCGCATTTTGTCGCACAGACTGCAGTAGCTGCGGCCAACCAGGGTCAGCCGCAGCATTTACTTTACTTCGCCTCGAAACGCAGCGTGATGTAGCGCGCCGGTGTGTCTTGACGTTTTGCCAGCAAAGCAACCGGACGCTTGTCGTCGAGTTTTGCAATAACGTCATTGAACTGCGCGACGTTCTTGATTTCGGTCGCGTTGACCATCAGGATCGCGTCACCGGAACGCAGGCCTGCACGCGCTGCCGGACCGGACGCTTCGGAAATGATCACACCCTGGGTGATCGACATCGCTTTACGGTCGTCCTCGTCAATCTCTTCCAGAATCAAGCCAAGGCGGTCCGGCTTCGCGGCCGGTTTGTCGGTGCCGCCGGATTTAGGCGATGACGCTGGCGCCGGGGCAGGCGCGTCAACCGATTCCATGACGGCGGTGGTAATTTCTTTGGCCTTGCCTTCACGCCAGATCGACAGAACCACCTTCGAGCCGGGCGCTTTCGGAAAAATGATGCGCTGAATATCGATATTCGACCGGACAATCTTGCCGTCTACTTTTTGGATGACGTCGCGCGCTTTGAGGCCCGCCTTGTCTGCCGGGGCACCACTTTCAACGGCATCAACCATCACGCCCGGATCTTTTTTCGGCAGTCCCAGCGCCTCGGCCAGGTCCTCTGTGATCGGTGCCGGGCTGAGCACAATCCCGATCCGGCTGCGCTGCACTTTGCCGGACTTCATCAGCTGGTTGGCAACTTCCATTGCGGTATTGGAAGGGATGGCGAACGAAATACCGAGATAACCGCCGGTGCCGGTAAAGATTTGCGAATTGACACCAACCACTTCGCCTTTGGTATTGAACAGCGGGCCGCCCGAATTGCCGGGATTAACCGCCGCATCCGTCTGGATAAACGGCACGAGTTCGCCGGTCTCGCGCGACTTTGCGCTGACAATGCCGGCGGTGACGGTGCTTTCAAAACCGAATGGCGAGCCGATCGCCAGCACCCATTCACCAACTTTTAGGCGGTCCGAGTTACCAATGGTCACTTTTGGCAACCCGGTTGCTTCGATCTTTAACACGGCAACGTCGGTGCGTTCATCAGCACCAATCACCTTCGCCATGAACTCACGTTTGTCGTTAAGCGTTACCTTCACTTCCTCGGCAAATACCGTTACATTCGGGTTGCGCCCGGGTACCAGCACCACGTGCCGGTTGGTGATGATGAAACCATCGGCAGAAATAATGAATCCCGACCCCTGACCCAAGTCACGCAATGGCGCGTCGTTATTTGGCGCACGTGGCTCGCGCGGATTGCGGCGCGGGTTTTGTGGATTCTGGCGCGGCTGTGGAATTGCCTCCGGCGGCATAAACCGCCGGAAAAACTCATACATCTGTTCACTGTCCTCCGGGCTGACACCACCGGCCTGCTGGCCGGTCGGACGTGATTTGGTGCTGACGTTTACCACCGCCGAGCCCTCTTTTTCAACCAGCTCGGAAAAATCCGGCAGCGCAACCCGTTGTGCACGGGCGTCGGGTATGGCGATCAGCAGTCCAAGGCTGACAAAAAATGCACCTGTCAGCAAGGTCCATTTGTAAATCGGGCTCACGCGGGTCTGGCTATTACGCTTGTTCATGTTTGGTTCGGTTCCTACGATCAAAAATTAATCACCGGCAAAAACCGGCAGGTTGAAAAAAGTTTGGTTAAAAACGCATCAAGGCTCAACACAACTTATCTGCGGCGCGCCACACTATCCGCAATCGACTGAACGGTCGCCAACGGGACTTCGCCCATCACCGTAATCTGGTGGTCGAGGATCGACCGTATCGAAAAACTGACCGGACCATCGTCGGTCAATCCGGCAGACGGTAACACAGGAATACCCGTTGATGGCTCGATAAACACCGAAACATGCAACAGCCCGTCGGAAAACACCATCTGGGCGACAGTGTCTTTGCGGCCGGTCAGATTTCGCACCATCTCGGTGACTTTCCGGAAACCTGCCGGAAGATTCCCGACCTGCCAGCCGGAGTCGACCGGCTTGGTATTGTTTTTGACGGCGTAGTCGCGTTGCCAACCCTTTTCCTCAAACCGCGAACGAACGCTTTGTTTGGCGACGGTACCGCTGACATCAAGCTGGGTAAACATGAACTGTTCGAGCAACTGGTTGCGTTCGTTATACAGCCGCGCCCGCAGCAGCAACCCGGTACCAACCTCGGCGCACAATTTTTGCATGTAGCGCATCGCATCCTTTGGCTCGAGGATGATCCACTGGCAGTCGTGCCCTGAAATACGTTCGACCTGGCCGACCTTTACCCGGTAATTTTGCGTGATTTCAGCGGTACTGCCGGTCACCAGCGACGGGAAAAATCGTCCCGAGGCACGTTGGTCAACGCGCACCATTTTTTGGTCGGGGTGATAACAAAACATTTCATTGTTGCGCCGGACGATTTCCATCAGCGGCCCGTCGAGCATTTCCAACTTTTCGTGCTCGTTGCCCTGGCGATCAACCAGATGCGTGATGCGCGTTGTCGTCGAGCCATCCGTCGTCTGATGCACAAATACACCCGTATACGGCAGCTCGCGTGCCGATTTTGCAATGCGCTCGAGCCAAT
>JANOEV010000461.1:0-6293 GCA_031413695.1 Burkholderiales bacterium | reverse complement strand
CCGCCTGTTCCAGTCCTCCGCCAACCCCGCACCGAACGGGCCGCGGGCGCCGATCGATCTCACCTTGTTCTGGTGTGTGGTGTTGCTGCTGTCGATCGGACTGGTCATGGTCTATTCGGCGTCAATTGCCATCGCCGAAGGCGACAAGTCATCCGCCAACCGTGCGACCTACTACATGACGCGTCATTGCGTTTTTCTGGTGATTAGCGCAGTGGTGGCGATCGCGACGTTCCAGATCCCGCTGACCCTCTGGCAGCGCGCCGCACCGTTTCTGTTCATGGCGTGTGGATTCCTGCTGGTGCTGGTGCTGATTCCCGGCATCGGCCGCGAGGTCAATGGTTCGCGGCGTTGGATACCGCTCGGACTGATGACCATGCAGCCGTCGGAAGTGATGAAGCTGCTCACGGTGATTTATGCCGCCGACTACACGGTGCGCAAGGCCGCGTTCATGGATGATTTCAAAAAGGGCTTTCTGCCGATGTTCTCGGTGATGGTGTTCATGGGGGCATTGCTGTTGCGGCAGCCCGACTTCGGTGCATTGGTGGTCATCACCAGTATCGCCATGGCCGTGTTGTTTCTCGGCGGACTCAATTGGCGCGTGTTTGCCGGTCTGTTGGTGTTGCTTGGCGCCGCCTTTACGGTATTGATTATTGCCTCGCCATACCGCCTGCAACGCGTGCTGGGATTCATGGATCCCTGGGCCGATCCGTTTGGCAAGGGCTACCAACTGTCACATTCATTGATTGCCTTCGGCCGCGGCGAATGGTTCGGCGTCGGGCTCGGCGCGTCAGTCGAAAAATTGTTCTACCTACCGGAAGCGCATACCGATTTTGTGCTGGCCGTGATCGCCGAGGAAATGGGTTTTGTCGGCATCAGTGTGGTCATCGCGCTGTTTGTTGTACTCGTCTACCGGGCATTTATGGTGGGCCGCGAAGCGATGATGCGAGAGCGCTATTTTGCTGCGCTGGTGGCGCAGGGTATCGCCGTGTGGCTATCAGTGCAGGCGTTTATCAACATGGGTGTCAACATGGGACTGCTGCCGACCAAGGGTCTGACTCTGCCGTTTGTGTCGTTTGGCGGCACCGGCATTGTCATGAATTGTGTTGCGGTGGCGATCCTGCTGCGGATCGATTTTGAAAACCGCGCCACCTCCACCCGCAACGGGGTGCCGCGCCGATGAAGACCGCACTCATCATGGCCGCCGGCACCGGGGGACATATCTATCCGGGCATCGCCATTGCCAAAATTCTTGCCGGCCAGGGCTTTCGTATTGTTTGGCTCGCCACGCCGAGCGGCATGGAACATAAACTGGTCGGTCGCGAAGGTTTTCCGATTGAAGTCGTGGACATGACCGGCGTGCGTGGCAAAGGCAAGCTGGCATGGCTAATGCTGCCGCTCACGTTGTTGCGGGCTTTTTGGCAGGCCTTTCGGGTGCTTGGTCGCGTCAAGCCGGATGTGGTGATTTCGATGGGCGGCTACATCGCGTTTCCGGGCGGAATGATGGCGGTTTTGCGTGGCATACCTTTGGTCGTGCATGAACCCGGCGCACATGCCGGCCTGACCAATCGTGTGCTGGCGCTGATCGCAGATCGTGTGTTGGTCGGATTTCCAACATCGTTTGACGAGGTGCCGCACAACGCCGTTGCCCGCCTGCTGCCCAAGCCGACACGTGTGGATTGGCTCGGCACACCGGTGCGTGATGACATCACCCGTCTGGCTGCGCCGGAAGAACGCATGCGCGCGCGCGCCGGCCGGTTGCGATTATTGGTTGTTGGCGGCAGCCTGGGTGCAAAGACCATGAACGATCTGATTGTTGCCGCGCTTGCCAGCATGCCCGCTGATGCGCGTCCCGAGGTGACCCATCAATCAGGTGAAAAAAATTATGCCGAGCTGGTTGCGGCATACCAAGCGGCAAACGTGAACGCAGAGGTCAAGCCGTTCATTGACGACATGGCGGCGATGTACACATGGTGCGACCTGATCATCTGCCGCGCCGGTGCGATCACGGTTGCCGAACTGGCCGCGGCGGGCGTGGCGAGCATTCTGATTCCGTTGCCCTGGTTTGTTGCCGAGGAGCAGTTGGCTAATGCGCGCTTTTTATCTAACAAGGGCGCGGGGATTCTGGTTGATCAAAAAACCGAAACGGCCACCGGTCTTGCCGCAAAAATTTTGTCGGTGACACGAGAAAAAGCAATCTCGATGGCAGCCATCGCGCGCCAACTCGGAAAACCCGATGCGGCGGAAGCTTGTGCCAGCGTCTGTAACCAATTGGTGGTCGCATGAAACAAAAGGTCAAACGCCTCCACTTCATCGGTATTGGTGGTTCCGGCATGTCCGGTATTGCCGAAGTGTTGATCAATCTGGGCTACAGCGTCAGCGGCTCGGATCTGTCGGCCAATGCCGCCGTCAAGCGCCTGCAGTCGTTGGGTGCGACCATTGTTGTCGGTCATGCGGCGGGCAATATTGCGGGTGCCGATGTGGTGGTCACGTCGAGCGCCGTCAAAGCCGACAACCCCGAGGTGGTTGCCGCCAAAGCCGCACACGTGCCGGTGGTGCCGCGGGCAATGATGCTGGCCGAATTGATGCGCTTCAAACAAGGTATCGCCATCGCCGGCACACACGGCAAAACCACCACCACCTCGTTGATCTCGCATGTGCTCGGTGAAGCCGGTCTTGATCCGACCGTGGTCATCGGTGGTCGCCTGAATTCAATCGGCACCAACGCCAAACTTGGTTCGGGTGAGTATCTGGTGGCCGAGGCGGATGAATCCGATGCGTCGTTCCTGTATTTGCAACCGATCATGGCGGTGGTCACCAATATCGACCAGGACCACATGGAAACCTACGAGCACGATTTTGCAAAATTAAAATCGGCGTTTGTTGAATTTCTCGAGCATCTGCCGTTTTACGGGTTGGCGGTGGTATGTGCCGATGACGCCAATGTGCGCGAAATCATTCCGCGTCTGACCAAGCCGGTCCGCACCTATGGATTCAACGAGGGCGCCGAGTTGCGTGCGGTAAATGTCACTGCTGTCAACGGTCGCATGCGGTTTACGGCGACATCGGCGCGCGACAAGAAAGTGCTCGACTGTGAGTTAAATCTGGCAGGCACCCACAACGTATTGAATGCCTTGTCGGCCATCGCGATCGCGCGAGAGATCGGGATTGAGGACAGCGTGATTGCACACGCGCTGTCGACCTTCGGCGGTGTCGGTCGCCGCTTCCAGCGTTACGGCGAAATCGAATGCGGTATCGGAAAAGATGCCGGTACCTTCACGTTGATCGATGATTACGGCCACCATCCGGCGGAAATGGCGGCGGTGTTGGCGGCCGCACGCGGGGCATTTCCGAATCGCCGGATATTGCTTGCCTTTCAGCCGCACCGGTATACACGCACGCGTGATCTGTTTGAAGATTTTGTGAAGGTACTATCGACCGCCGACGCGGTGGTGTTGGCGGATGTTTATCCGGCGGGCGAGGCGCCGATTGTCGCCGCCGACGGACGCGCCCTGATGCGCGCCATTCGTGTGGCCGGAAAAGTGGAGCCACATTTTGTTGCGACCCCCGCTGAGATTCCAGAGGCGATCCGTGCGCACGTGAAGGCGGGTGACGTTGTCATCACGATGGGCGCCGGATCGGTTGGCGGCGTCGCGCCGGCAATTGCGGCGGGTCTGACAATGGCAGTGGGCGCGGAATGAAACATACGGTATGAATATGAGTGAACCCCTGAACCCTGATAACCGGCAGATTCCAATTCGCGGTGAGTATTGTCACGATGAGCCGATGTCGCGCCATGTTTCGTGGCGCGCGGGCGGCATGGCGAAGTCGTTCTTCAAGCCGGTTGATCTGGATGATCTGCGCGCCTTCCTGCCAACACTGCTGCCAAATGAACCGATCCTGTTTGTCGGTCTCGGTAGCAATCTGTTGGTGCGCGGCGACCGTAACCGCGGCGGATTTGCCGGCACAGTGATATTGACCACGCCGCAACTCGGCGGCATTGCGCTCGATGCGCATGACAAGTTGATCGTGGCGGCAGGTGCTGGTGCGGCATCGCCACATCTGGCGAAATTCGCCGCAAAAAATAATCTTGCCGGAGCCGAGTGGCTGGCCGGCGTGCCCGGCACGGTCGGCGGTGCCCTGGCGATGAACGCGGGTTGTTACGGTACCGAAACCTGGCAGCAGGTGGTTGATTGTGTGACGGTCGATCGCGCCGGCAACTTGCATACACACACGCCCTCAGACTTTGAGATCGGCTACCGGCATGTGTTGATGAAACCGTCGGCGGGCAGCGACGAGTATTTTGTCTCGGCGCGTTTCCGCTTTGCCCCCGGCGATGCTGAAACAGCCCAGAGCCGCATCAAAGCGTTGCTTGCCAAACGCATGGCATCGCAACCGCTCGACAAACCCAATGCCGGTTCGACCTTCCGCAACCCGCCGGGCGACTTTGCCGCACGGCTGATCGAATCGTGCGGACTGAAGGGCCACACCATCGGCGGCGCGCAGGTGTCCCTCAAACACGCCAACTTCATCGTCAACGTCGGCACCGCAACCGCGCAGGACATCGAGCGCTTGATCAACCACATGAAAGACGTGGTGCAACAACAAACCGGGGTGGTGTTGATTCAGGAAGTGAAAATTGTTGGAGATGCAGCGTGAGCGCCGATATGAAAAAACTCTGCAAGGTGGCCGTGCTCATGGGTGGGCAAGCGCGGACACGCGGAGCAGGGGCCCCGTCAGGGGATGCGACGGTAGAGCGCGAAGCGGGCCGCCCGAACGAAGGTGTGTGCAATGACCAATGATGTAAAAAAACTCGGCAAGGTGGCCGTGCTCATGGGTGGGCGAGCGCGGACACGCGGAGCAGGGGCCCCGTCAGGGGATGTGACCGTGAAGCGCGAAGCGGGCCGCCCGAACGAAGGTGTGTGCAATGACCAATGATGTAAAAAAACTTGGCAAGGTTGCCGTGCTAATGGGCGGCCCAAGCAGCGAACGCGAGATTTCATTGCTCTCGGGCAACGGTGTGCTCGCCGCGTTGAAAGAGCGCGGCGTCGACGCGTATGCGTTTGACCCCGCCGTGCATTCGATCTTTGATTTGCCGAAAGAGAAGTTCGACCGCGTCTTTATCGCACTTCACGGGCGGTTTGGCGAAGATGGCACCGTGCAGGGCGTCCTCGAAACACTCAAGATTCCTTATACCGGTTCCGGTGTGATGGCGAGCGCACTCGCGATGGACAAATGGCGCACCAAATTAGTCTGGCAAGCCGCCGGCATCCCGACCCCGCGTTACCACTTGCTCACGCCAGAGACCGACTTGACCCGTGTGCTCGACGACCTCGGCCTGCCGCTGATCGTGAAACCGGCGCGTGAAGGCTCATCGATTGGCATCACCAAAGTCAACACGGCAGGCGAACTGCCGGCGGCATTCGCCCTCGCGCACAAGCTCGATCCATTGGTGATCGCCGAGGAGTTTGTTGCCGGTCAGGAGTTGACCGCAACCATTGTAGGTGACGAGGCTCTTCCGCTGATTCGCATCGAAGCACCGGAAGGCAAGTACGACTACGCCAACAAATACTTCACCGACGTCGTGCAATACCACTGCCCGGCTGGTGTGCGGCCCGCGCTGGAAGATGACATTCGCATGGTCGCCATGCGCGCGTTTCAGGTGCTGGGCTGCAGCGGTTGGGGTCGCGCAGATATCATGCTGCGCCCGGATGGCCGCTACTCATTGTTGGAAATGAATACTTCGCCGGGCATGACCAGTCATTCGCTGGTGCCGATGGCGGCGCGTGCGGTCGGGTTGAGTTACCCGGATCTGTGTGTGCGCATTCTCGAACGCGCCGGGTTGAACCCACGCTGCGGTCGCTCCCGGGCTTTGTCTCCTTCCAGATGATCTATGGAGAAGGCGACATGGTCACCGCGATCACGGTCTACAAGACGGAAGCCGCGGCCCGCGCGGCCAACGACAAGGTGATCCCGATCGTGCGCCAGGTCTTCGGACCCTTGCTGGCCGGCGCGTTGGAGCCGTCGGCGGGCCCGGTCATCGCTTCGGCGATGGCGTAGCCGCGAGAAAACCGCATGTTCGTGATCAAGGCCGAGATCGGCGACCCGCGGGCGTCACGCGCACCGCGCTTGCGAAGCGCCGCCTGGGGCGAGGTGAGCTGAAGCGCTTCTCGAACTGGATCGACGGCCGGCCCGAGATCGAGCTCAACTTCAAGTTCTATCGTCAAGCGACGAATAAGATTGGGGGTATCTCGGATGAAGCGGCCGCGTTTCTCGGCAGCTTCTTCTGACGCGGC
>JANOEV010000460.1:0-5209 GCA_031413695.1 Burkholderiales bacterium | reverse complement strand
GGCGATTGTTCTGCGCGCCAGCAACAAGGTGATGGACGTTGATGGTGCGAGAAGCCAGGACGGCACCAATATCGCACAACATAGTTGGAACAAAGGCAATCACCAGCGTTGGCGGCTGGAGCCCGCCGGGCGCGGCTACTTCAAGCTGGTGAGCGTCAACAGCAACAAATGTGTGGATGTTGACGGCGCCAACGGTGGTCAACAGGATGGCGCGAATATTCATCAGTGGCAGTGCCACGGCCACGAAAATCAGCAGTGGCGGATTGAAATCCGCGGCGCCGGCTCGGGATGGACCAATTACAATGCTCAACCGAGCTACACCCAACCAAACACCGGCTATTCGGATAAGCCGCCCGCCTACCTTGTTGGTACATGGGAAGGTTTTAACCCGGTCTACCAATCAAAAATTCGTTTAGCCATCTATTCGGATGGTGCCGCCATGGCGACCATTGACGATAACCTGCGGGTCAACGGCTATTTCCGATCGAACCGACTCTATCTTGGCACCGAACGTTACGACATCCGCGAAGAACGCCGTGGATTCCGCACCACGCAAATCGGGGCGCCAAACAACGTGGTGAGTTATAGCCGGGTTCGATGAATACCAAAATTGTATCGCCTGTTGATACGAATGGACCGCCGAGGTAATTCCAATGCCTCTATCGTAGGCAATGCCGCTTTTATTTGGCAAGCTGGCGCCTTCATCCCATCAGGCCCGCCATCATGAATCGACTCGTTGCTAAACTGCCGTTGTTATTTACGCTGCTGGTTTGTGTTCTGTCGCTTGCCCATGGGCCGATCGAGCAACTCGCCAATTACCACGACTTTGCCGACCATTCAACATGGCTCGGTATTCCCCACGCGGCGGACGTTCTCTCAAACATCGGTTTTGCAGTGGTCGGTATTTGGGGCTTACTCGCACTTCGTCCAAGGCGCAACCATGCCGCAATCCACGACGGGTGGATTGGCTATCAGCTGTTTTTGGTCGGGTTGGTGTTGACATCGATCGGCTCGGCGTTTTATCACCTTGCACCGGACAATGCGCGACTGGTTTGGGATCGGTTGCCGATTGTCTTGGCCTGCGCCGGCCTGCTCGTTGCAGTGCGCGCCGAATCTCTCAAGAACACCAACATTACCCGTGACACCATGTTGCTCGGTGTGCTCGCGGTTGCCAGTGTTGCCTGGTGGTTTGTGACCGACCAGCGCGGACAGGGAGACCTGCGGCCATATCTGCTTTTGCAGTTGCTACCGTTGGTGCTGATTCCAATGTGGCAGGCGATTTATGCAGCACCACGGCGCGACCGCATTTTGTTTGGTTTTGCCCTGCTGCTGTATGTGTTCGCGAAGGCAGCGGAATTGCACGACCACGAGATCCTCGCGGCCATTGGTTTCATCAGCGGGCACACCATCAAACATCTGTTGGCCACGGCGGCGGCCGGTGTAATTGTTGCGTGTTTGATTTATCGCACAAAAAACGCTGTTGATATTGCGCCAACGTCCTCACGGCGATGACACGCCGCTATAACAATTTCTGTAGTGTTAAGCCGGCGCTGCCGAACGATCGCATAATGGCGTCTTGTTCAATTTGAGCAGGAAATCATCGTGGGCACGATTGTATCGTTCAGTTTCCGGATGTCGTGGTTTGTGCTCGTCGCGCTTTTTGCAGCATTGGCGTTTTCTGGAAATGCCGTTATTGCGCAAACAGCCATTGATCAGGCCACGCTGTCTGCACGTATCGACAAGCTTGGCGCCGAAATTGACAAAGACGTGCGCGACGGCCGTTTGCCTGGTGCGGTCTTGCTGGTGGCACAGAGTGGAAAACTTGTTCAGGCGCGTATGTTCGGTGTGCAAGACCCGAAATCCCCGCAAGCCATGCCGCGTGACGCGATTTTTCGCATCTATTCGATGACAAAACCGGTCGTCGCGGTTGCGGCGATGATGATGATTGAAGAGGAAAAACTGTTTCTCGACGATCCGGTTGCCAAATACTTGCCATCGTTAGCCGATCTAAAGGTGGGCGTTGAACAGCGCAATACGGCCGGTACGGCAACGCTTGCAACCGTACCCGCCGTGCGCAGGATGACGGTGCGCGATTTGTTGCGCCATACCGCTGGCTTGACCTACGGCTTTGAGGGCCGCTCGATGGTCAAGGACGAATATAAGAAGTACCGCCTCGACGGCGCCGACCTATCCAGTGCGGAATGGTTGACCACGCTGGCAAAGGTTCCATTGCAGGCTCAACCCGGCAGCAAATGGGAATACAGTATCGCAACCGATGTGTTGGGTGTGTTGCTTGAACGTGTCTCGGCCAAATCGCTCGACGTTTTGCTTGCCGAGCGCATTTTCCGGCCGCTGGGCATGACTGACACGGGTTTTTATGTCGCGGCATCGAAGCACGGCCGTATCGCCGAACCACTCGAACTTGACCCGGTTTGGAAAAGCAAAATCAACCTGAACGATATTCGCAAAACACCCGCACGTTTTTCAGGTGGTGGCGGCATGGTTTCGACCGCCGATGATTACCTGCGGTTTGCACAGATGCTGCTCAACGGCGGCACACTCGATGGCGTCCGACTTTTGTCAGCCAAGACCGTTGATGAGATGTTGCGTGATCAGCTCGCCGAAATGCGCGCGTCCTTACCGCCGGGAAGTGTGATGACAGGACCGCGACCGGGTTATGGCTTTGGTCTGGGGTTTGCCATTCGCAATGACATCGGCGAGGCCAACACGCTTGGTTCAACCGGGATTGCCGACTGGAACGGTCTGGGCGGCACCAATTTTTGGATCGACCCGAAAGAAAAGCTCGCAGTGATCTGGATGGCGCAGGCGCCCGGGTTGCGTCCTTATTACCGCCAACTTGTTCCCAACATGTTGTACGGCGGCAAGCCACAGTAGATTGAACTGAAAGGCGCGATCGACGCGCTTGGAACGGCACGCCTGCCTCGGCGAGGCGCCCCCAAGGACGCTAGGCGGCGAGCTTGCGTAAATCCGCCAGCATGGCATCAGCCACTTCGATGCCGTTGGTTGCCGCGTTGGCCGCGATACCAACTCGACGCGCGCCCGGTAGTCGTACCGCCTCATCTTCGGTCATGGCGGCGATGAGTATTTCCAGCCTAGCGAAATAAGTGTCACTTCCCGCGAGTGCGGCCGGGTCGATCACCCAAAAGGCCTGGCCCAACCGCGGGCGGTTTCCCGCATCGACAAAAAAAGAATCCGCTTCAAAACCAAACGCCGCACCGGACAGCGCCACACAAAGTAATTCCACCACCAGTGCCAGCATGGCGCCCTTCACACCACCGGCCGGCATCATCATGCCGTCGAGGGCAGCCTTCGCGTCGGTGGTCGGTTTGCCGTCACGGTCGAGCGCCCAACCCAATGGAATCGCTTCGCCTTTTTTTGCCGCGACCATGATCTTGCCTCGCGCCACTTCTGAAAGAGACAAGTCGATTATGATTGGCGCGCCGTTTTTGCGCGGGAAGGCCGCACCGATCGGGTTGGTACCGAACAGTGGACGTTTGCCGCCCCATGCCGCCATCGCTGCCGGAGAGTTGCTGAATGCCAACCCAACCATGCCGGCCGCTGCAACGGCTTCCAGATGGAATGCCGCCATCCCAAAGTGGTGGCTGTTGGTCACGGCGGCGATACAACTGCCGGCGCTCTTGGCGCGAGTTATCGCTTCCTTGACCGCCATGTCACAAGCCAGGTAGGCAAGGCTTTCACCAGCATCGACCAACACGGCCGCCGCCTTCTGTTGTTTGATCACCGGTGTTGCTGCCGGTGCGGCGCGACCATTCTTCAGATGGGTTGAATACTGCGCGACGCGTGAAAGCCCGTGGGACGGCAGTGCACGCGACTCAGCATAGACCAGCGCCTTCGCCGTCGATGCCGCAAGCGCTTGACTTGCACCGGCGTTCTGAAAAACACGCGCAACCAGCACTTCGAGTTCGGATTGGGAAATTAGCGACATTGGATGACTCTGATAGGTTGCCGTGGATACAAATGTATCGGTTGACTACTTGCTTAAGAATGCTGAGACGCGATCGGCAATGAGGCTTGATACGCGGGTATTGGCTTCGCTGGTCACACCGGCAATATGCGGGGTGAGAACTAAGTTTGGACAGCCTGCGAGTGGTGAGCCGGCTTTGAGCGGCTCGACATCAAACACGTCCAACGCTGCGCCCCCGAGGCGTCTATTTTTCAGCGCATCGGCAAGTGCGGTTTCATCCACAATGCCACCGCGCGCGGTGTTGATCAGTATCGCATCTGGCTTCATGGTTGCGAGTCTCGTTGCATTGACCAAATTTCGTGTGGAATCGAGCAGGGGTACGTGCAGCGTGACAACGTCGCTCGATTGGAACAAGGTTGCCAGGTCAACACACGTGGTGCCTTGCTCAGCCCACACGGCGGCGTCTGGCGCGATCATCGGGTCGTAAGCAATGGTGTGCATGCCGAGGCCGCGCGCCAGCCCCGCGGTCAGCTGGCCGATACCGCCGAAACCGACGATGCCAAGCGTTTTGCCTGCCGTCTCGCGACCATTCGACAGCGGCCCGCGTGGCCAACTGCCATCGGCGACTGCCGCCGTTGAAAAGTAGCTGCCCCGCAGCAGCAGCATCGCGGTGCCGATGACGTATTCGGCAACGGCTAACGCGTTTGCGCCGGTGGCGGGAATCACTTCGACACCTCGCGCCTTACATGCGGCAACATCGATATTGTCGAGGCCAACACCAAGGCGGCCAACTACTTTTAGTTTTGGCGCGCCGGCCAACACCTCTGCGTCTACCTGGGTACGATTCCGCACGATGAGTGCGTCACAGTCAGAGAGTGAAGCGAGCATTTCGGCGCGGCGATCCACCAGTGTTGCGTCGTAGGTGGTACTGAACTTTGCCTTCAGTGATTCAACCGCTGGCACGTCCATGAATTCGGTGATGATGATGTTCATTGCATCTTTCGAGCGAGGAAAAGACAGAGGGAAATTCGTGGCGAGGACATGAGGCGGATTTCGAGCCGTATGCGGCGGGCGCGGAGCGCCCGGGGGCATGCAGGCCCGAAGGGGCTAGGCAAGGCGGAACGACGCGAGAACACCGGAATGGATGTGCGGATACATGAGGATTTCGAGAATCGTTCCAACGCCGCATCGCCGAGCGCAGCAGAATTTCACCTGTCTTTAGGCGCTCTCGTAAAGACGAGTCAACACAAACTCACGATGTCC
>JANOEV010000459.1:0-5808 GCA_031413695.1 Burkholderiales bacterium | reverse complement strand
TTTTTTGCGCAGCGTGCTTTTGCTGAGAACATCCTCAGCAATATGGGGCAGGGTGTCGGCGTGAGCAATGCCGACGGGCGGTTCGAATATGTCAACCCGGCGTACGGCAGATTGTTGGGCTGGGATCCACAGGATATTGTTGGCAAGACGATTGACGAGATCACGCCGGAAGAAGACCGAGAGTTTGTCAATCTGCAACGTGAGGTTCGCCGCACCGGCAAGACGAATACGTATCTATCGAGGGTTTGCCGACGCGATGGAAGTGTGGTGCCGGTTTCCGTCACCGCGTCACCGCGTTTGACAGATGGTCATTACAACGGCGCTATTGCGGTTGTGACAGATCTGACGGAACGTAACGCAATGGAGCAGGCGCTAAAGGACCAGCGCGATTTTGCCGAGAGTATCGTGAACTCAATGGAGCAGGGGGTCGGGGTATCTGATCTCGACGGTCGATTCGAGTTTGTCAACGCGGCGTACGCTAACTTGCTCGGTTGCGGTGCGCAAGCTTTGGTTGGTCGGCCGCTCGAGGATTTCCTGCTCGACGAGGATAAGCTCCAGCTGCAACAACAGCTGAGCAGACGAAGGGAGGGCGCATCATCCACTTATGAGTCACGCCGAATTCGCGCCGACGGGCGTATAGTCCCGGTACTGATTACCGCCTCGCCGAGATATGTCAACGGCATAATTGTTGGTGCAATTGCCGTACTCACCGATTTGACCGAGCAACGCGCAGCTGAGCGCGCGCTGGCCGAAAGTGATTCACGGTTTAG
Organism: Burkholderiales bacterium; assembly: GCA_031413695.1. GTDB lineage: Bacteria > Pseudomonadota > Gammaproteobacteria > Burkholderiales > Usitatibacteraceae > UKL13-2. The sequence continues at coordinate 5,038 of JANOEV010000459.1, read as the reverse complement.
ATCGTTGATGGAGGACGTGTCGAGTATTGCCGTACAAGGGTACGACATCAACGGAATTGTTACGTTTTGGAATCGCGCAAGTGAAGTATTGTACGGCTATAAGGCTGGCGAAGCACTGGGAAAACAGTTGAGGGATCTCGTCACGCCGCCAGAGTTCCACGCCGCGTTTGATGCCGACATGGAAAAGATTCGTACAACCGGCGTTGCGCTTCCGGCTGGAGAATTGGTTGTACAACGCAAGGACGGCTCATTGCTTTCCGTATATTCAACACATGCGCTAACCAAGCGTGATGGACGCGTACATGAATTGTTTTGTCTTGATATCGACTTAAGCGAGCAAAAACGCGCAGAGGCAGTGCGCGAAGCCCTTGAAGAGCGGCTTCGTCAATCGCAAAAAATGGAAGCAATCGGCACACTTGCCGGCGGCATTGCGCACGATTTCAACAATATCCTGGCAACCATTTTAGGCAACGTCGAGCTTGCCCAGCACGCCCGGGCGCTGGATCCGGACGTCAAGGTGAGCCTCGCCGAGATCCGCAAGGCCGGTTCGCGCGCGCGGGATTTGGTCGGGCAAATTCTGTCATTCAGCCGGCGCCAGGCGACGAGTTTCAAAAGCCTTGATTTGAGTCCGATTGTTCACGAGTCTGCGCGCCTGTTACGTGCCACCATGCCGGGTAACATCGCGTTGAACATAATGTGCGCAGACACGGTACCGCCGATCATCGGCGACATGACGCAGCTTCAGCAGGTGTTGATGAATCTTGCAACCAATGCGATGCAGGCAATTGGCGGTAACAAAGGGGAAATTTCGATCGAGCTCGACACCGTCGGGCTGACTGATGCGCTGGTGCGGGCGGAGCCGCAATTGCAGGCATTGAAGCCGGTTGACGGAAATGTTGTTCGCCTGATTGTGACGGATACCGGCCCCGGGATGGACAATGCAACGTTGAAGCGATTGTTTGAGCCGTTTTTTACGACCAAGGCCGTCAATGAAGGAACCGGTCTGGGGCTGGCGGTCGTGCATGGTATTGTATTGGGACACGCCGGCGTCATTGTGGTCGCCAGTGCAGAGGGGCGCGGAACCACATTTACACTATATTTCTCGGCCACCAGCGAACCACCCGTCAACGCGTCCGCCGGTGCGGCGAATGCGTCTGCAGACGAGGCCGCCAAAAACTCGCCGATGGACGCGGTCAGCCCGCATATTCTTTATGTCGACGACGACGAAGCGATTGTCTTCATGTTGACGCGGCTATTGGAGCGTCGTGGTTTTTCCGTCAGTGCATTTACCGACCAGCAATTGGCTCTCGATAAGTTACGGGCTGAACCCAACGCGTTTGCACTTCTTGTCACCGACTACAACATGCCGGGCATGTCCGGCCTGGATCTGGCGCGTGAGGCGCATGCGATTCGCGCCGACTTGCCAATTGCGGTTGCGTCCGGCTTTGTTGATGAGAAATTGACGGCGATGGCCGCGGAGGTCGGTGTTCGAGAGGTAATTTTCAAGGCCAACGTGACCGAAGAATTCTGCGATATCGTAGAACGGCTCGTGCGTGCCAGTCTCCACTGAAATAGTCGGCATGCGTCATGCCGGTCCGGCAACAAGTCAGCTGATCAGCGCCACAATCAAGGACGCGATCACGACCGCAGAAACAACGCACCGCAGTCGAAAAAACCAGGCTGGAATCACTTTCTGCAAGTGAAGCAATGCATCGATGATCCAGACAAAGCCGACCAAAAAAATCGCCACCACGACGCGTGACGTCGACGCCGGCAAAAACAGCATTGCCCACGCCAGCAAACTAGGCACAATTGAAAGCATGAACAACGATCGCGCTGTTTGCGGCTGCTGTTCATGGGTCGAGATGCCGATACCCCATTGGATGCCACCGAGAAATGAAACAATGATTGCAGCGTAGGTCGTGATGCCCTGTGCCGCGAGTGGTCGCAGCATGCCGATGCCGAGCAAATTGCCAAACAGCAGGATCACAGCCGCGGCAATAAACGGAATGGTGCCGGCGTAGGCCAGAACGCTGGCGACGCGCCGTGGATCGGGATTCATCAAGACGTTGTCAACGGGCCAGCAGGGTAATGAGCAAACCGATGGCAAGCACCGCCAATACGCCAATAATGGCAAGCGGCACCACCGGGTTGGGCGGCGGCGGCGGCATTTCGGATGGTGTTCTTGCGTCAGGGGCGGCTTCAACGACGTTCGAGGTCCCTTTCTTTGTCTGCTTGGTCAACTTTGCGGCAGCCGCCGATTCAATTTCGTCCCCAAGGTCAAAGTCTGCGCTTTCCCTCGCCTGTTTGGCCGCATAGGCGCGTGCCGCCAGTTCCATTTCCGCCATTTGCGCAATCGGCACCGTTGCGGTGTCAACCGTCGAGCCCGGTTTGGGTGCGGATTTGGTTGGTGCCGGATTACCCGCAAGCGCTGCCGGAATATCACCGGAGTAGGCGCGCATCTTCTTGGTGTCGGAAATGTATTTTGCAAACACCTCGGTTTGATTGGTCATTGCCGCCAATTTCATGGTCGCGTCAAACGAGTCGAATTTCTTTGCGAGTGTAAGCGGCGCAACCGGCGGCTCGTCTTCGGTTTTTTTGAACCGACCGACACCAACACCAAGCGCATCCATGGTTGCCGGTTTGGTCTGCGCAGGCGCATCATGCGCAATCACTTTTTTGGCCGGTTGTTGCGCACCAATAATTCGTTTGACCTCACTCAGGTCCTGGGCAAACTCACGCATGGATTGATAGCGTTCGTCGACTGTTTTTGCGAGTGCCTTGGCGACAATCAAGTCGAGCATGGTTGGCACGTCGGCATTCAATGCAGAAGGGGGGTTGGCCGTATGATTGACTGTCGAATACATGATCGCGTTGACGTTGTCGCCGTCAAACGGCGGCACGGCGGTGAGCGCCTCATAGAGCACGACGCCGAGCGAGAAAATATCGGTTCGATGGTCAAGATTTTTACCGATGACCTGTTCCGGCGACATATAACGCGGCGAACCCAGAATCAAGCCGGTCATGGTCTTGACAGCCGAGGCGGTCATGCGTGCGATACCAAAGTCGGTGATCTTGGCATACCCGCCCTTGACGATCATGATGTTTGACGGCTTGACGTCACGGTGAATGATTTCGTGTTCATGCGCCATGGACAATCCGCTGGCAATCTGCCCGATCCAATCCACGGTATCAATGACCTTCGGCCTGCCGCTGTCGTGAAGGATGTCTTTTAATTCCTTGCCATCGAGCAGTTCCATGGCCATATAGGCAACGGTTTCATTCTTGCCGACGTCAAAAATGGTGACGATGTTGGGGTGATTGAGTCGGCCGGCGGCCTTGATCTCCTGCTGGAAGCGCGCTTCGTATTCCGCCAAATCGTCAGAATTGAGCGTCAGGTTAATCGTTTTGATGGCCACGGTACGGTCAATTGCCGGATCGATCGCTTTATAGACGACACCCATCGCCCCCTGTCCGATGACGGAGAGAATCTTGTAACGGCCCAGCGTTTCAATCATTGCCATGGAGTCGGGTTGTTATTTCTTCGGCGGCACGGCAGGCGACGCCGCTGCCGCCGGAAGGGCGGACGATGACGGTTTTGCAGGCGGCTGCTTGACGCGCGCCTTCGCCCGGCGGAACGACGGGCCCCAGGATGGGTGGCCGGCTTCAGCCGCAGCGAGTTCAAAGTCGGGCTTTGACTGCAGAATTTTTTCGAATTCCTGCTGGCATAGCGTCATCCGATTGCTCAGGCAGTAACTGAATGCCGTGAATTTGCGCGCCTTCACCTGTTCGTCCGGCGGGAGGACTTCCTTTAAGGCGTCCTGAAAAACCTTTACCGATTTGACGTAATCAGCGGCGTCATAGGCGGTCATCGCTTCGACAAGCAATTTTTCGCCTGCCGTGGGTGTTTTTACAGCGGGTGAAAAAATCGAGCGACCGGCGCGTTTCGCCTCGAGGTCGCTTTTGACGTTGCGAAACACCGGGCCCCAGACGGGGTGACCGGCTTCGGCCGGGCTCAGATCAAACTTTGCATCAATGACCAACGATTTTTCAAACTCTTCCCGGCAGTTGGCTTCACGGTTGGAAACGCAATAGATAAAAGCCATGTGTTTGCGTGAGGCCAGCTGTTGCGCGGAAGTCAACGCGCCACTGTCGAGCGCGAGCAGGAAATTCTTGATGGCATCGTCATAACTACCGTTCTCGTAAAGCTTCAGTCCCTCGGCGAAATTGGTGTTGGCGCGCTCCACGCGCTGCTGCTTGGCGACTTCGTCCGGCGAAGGACCGGTTGGCGCAGTCGGCGGCACGACGCATCCGACCAGCAGTGTGGAAAAAACGGAAATCAGCAGCCATTGACGTGGCGCCGATAGGATACGGAAAAACGGGCGTTGAGAATGGTTGTTCATGTCGGCCCCAACTATTTGAATTGATGACGGATCGTCAGTTCTTCTCTTGATTTCACGTCGACGGTGGTGACCAGCGGCGTGAACGTCGAATTGCGAACTTCAACCTTGTATTTACCGGCCGCCAACTTGTGTTGCTTGATCGGTGGTGATGTACCAATCGACTTTCCGTTGATCAGTACCTCGCCCCAGGGCTGGATTGAAAAGCTGATGGATCCTTGCGCGAGGACCACCTTTGGCTGCTCGGCCCTTGCCTGATCAACTTTTTGCGATTCGGCTTTAGGCAAATCTGGTTTGGCAGCAGGCTTGGTCGGATCGACTGCTGGGGGCACAACGACAGCCGCCTGTGCGGCGCCGGCTGATTGGAGTGCAGGTGCCGATGATGACGCGCCCGTTTGCGGTATTGCGGCCACGGCGGGTGCGGCACCCGGATCGACCGCCGGATTTGCGGATGGCTTGGACAACGGTGCCGTCGCGACCATCTCGACCTTGAGCGGCTCTGGCTGCGAAGGCTTTTTGAAAGCCAACATCACGGCGAGCGCAATTACCAATGTCCCGAGGACGCCGCCGACAATGGTCAGTTTTTTCTTGTCTTAAGGATAGCGATGGAAGGTCGGAAGATTCAGTTTGGTCGTATC
>JANOEV010000458.1:0-5192 GCA_031413695.1 Burkholderiales bacterium | reverse complement strand
CCAAAGTGCGTGATTTGATCGAAGAGTAGCAACGCAACAGGGGGTGTCAAGCGCTGCAACGGTGGTTGTCGCGCGGCATCCCCAGCGATGCGGGTATTGCCCGCCGCCGCCCTGTTGCGGCATCCAGAATATTCAAGTCGTCATATTCCGATCAATTGTTTGTTGTTTGGTGCCTTTTCGCGAACTGAATATCAAATTGACTGTCTGAACCGCAGATAAAGTGTCCGACCTGTAACCAACGGACCACACCTGCGGAAAGATATTGATGAAAAAAGTAATTTGGATTTTGTTTGTGGTCGTCGCATTGATTTGGACGGCGCTGGCCTGGGCGGCATCTGGCGTGGCGCGCTGGACGTCGGACGCGATTGCGTCCGAGCGGGTTGCACAGGCGACCCAACAAGTGGCACGAACAACCGAGACGGTGACACGTTCCGTCACCAAGACGCTTGCCGATGGGGCCGGCCAGGTGACAGAGCGGGCTACGACTGCAGTGACGCAGCCGGCAGGTGATGCGGTGGCAAGTGCCGTGCAACAGACGGTTGATGCCGCCAAGGGTGCGGCGGCGGCAGCGGGCGCGAGCTTGCCAGTTATGCCACCAATGCCAGCGGTGCCAGCCCTGCCGCCATTGCCGCCGATGCCCGATTGGGTGAACCAGTGGTTGGGCCCGGAATGGGTTCAATCGATTAAGGCATGGGGTGCTTGGGCAAAATCCGCCGCCGGTGTTGGTGCAGCGCAAGTGGCAAATACGGCAAATGCGGCGGGCACATCGGCCAGCACTCCCGCATCGCAGGCTGGTATCACGAGTAATTCCGTTACGTTGGCAACGCAGGCGTCACAAAGCGCAGCGAGCCAGGCTGCACAGGTTGCCGCGCAGGCACGTTCGGCTGCGGCCGCAGCAACACCGTGGCTCGCGAGTATCGTCGGTTGGCTGGTGCCAATTGTCTGGATCATTTGGGGCGTCGGGCTATTGCTGGGCGCTGTCATCACGTTGGTTGCGCAATTTGTGATTGGACGACTGGTGCCGGGTAAATAGACGTCAGGTTTCTGACGGGTTCGTTACGATGTCGGGTTGCCCGCGACCAGCGCCGCAATCTCACCCTCGGTCATGCGCACCAAATGCCACTCGGGCAGAATGCTGGCGCCGAGTGATTTGTAAAAATCGATTGATGGTTTGTTCCAGTCGAGCACCCGCCATTCGAATCGCCCGTTGCCGCGTGATTGCGCCAGCTGCGCAAGATGCACAATCAACGCTTTGCCATAACCACGACCGCGGGCGGCGGGGATGACAAACAGGTCTTCCAGATACAGGCCGGGCTTGGCGAGGAACGTCGAGTAGGTGGTGAAAAACAACGCAAAGCCGATTGGCTTGTCGTCTTCACTCGCAATCACACATTCACACGCAGGCCGGCTGCCGAATAGCGCAGCGTGCAACATGGCGGGTGTGCCACTGACCATGTGTTCGAGTTTTTCGTAAACCGCAAGTTGGGCGATCAGATCGACGATGGTATCGACGTCTGCGGGTGTGGCGGGGCGGATGGTGAACATGTTTTTTTCGGTTGGCTGTGATTAAGTGGGGCGGCGAATCTAGAAAGTGGGGCGGCGAATCTAGAAGCGATCTTTCCATTTGCGGATTGCGCCAAATACCCCGGCAGGTGAGGTATCCGCAGCCGAAGCGTCCGTCGCGATCCGCGCGGCAGCGGCAATCACGGCAGGCGCGTCCCAACGCAAAAACGGATTGGTGGCGGTTTCCAAGCCAATCGTCGAGGGCAGGGTGGGTACACCGCGTGCGCGTTTTTCCGTTTCATCCGCCACGCGCTGCGCCAGCGCCGCGTTGTCCGGTTCAACGGCACACGCGAACCGCAAATTGTTCAGCGTGTATTCGTGGGCGCAAAAGAATTGGGTTTGCGGCGGCAGCACGCGCAACGATGCGAGAGAGGTCTGCATTTGTCCCGCCGTCCCTTCAAACAAACGCCCGCAGCCACCGGCAAACAGGGTGTCGCCGCAAAATAACCAGCCTTGTTTTGGCGCGTGATAGGCAACGTGCCCGGCGGTGTGGCCGGGAACCGGTATGACATCAAACGCTAGCAATGGCGAGGCGATTGAGACCTTTTTACCTGAAACGGCAAGCTGGGTGCGGTGCGGGATATTCTCGTTCGGCGGGCCGAACACCGCAATATCCCGTCCGCACCATTCCAATAACGCACCGATGCCACCGACGTGATCGGCGTGGTGGTGGGTGATCAGGATCGCCGATAACGTCAGATTGTGGCTTGCCAGATAATCAATCACCGGCGTCGCGTCGCCCGGATCAACCGCAACCGCGTGGGTGGCATCATGAATGACCCACAAATAATTGTCGGCAAATGCCGGAACAGGGAAGACGGTCAACATTCCAGTTAAAATTTTCAAATGGGCAATCAAGATACCGGGAACAACGAACCTGCCGCCAGTTTAGCCGACTGGCTGGCCACACCGCTTGGCGCATATACACTTGCCAAAGAGCGCGAGTGGCTCGACAGTGTCACGCCGGATATTTTTGGTTATCACGCGGTGCAGCTGGGGCTGGCCGGCGTTGACCTGTTGCGCGAATCACGCATGACCCATCGGATGGTTGTGTCACCGACACTTGGTGACGGTGCAACCGTGGCGGCACAGTTTCACGAGTTGCCGTTTGACGCGCATTCGGTTGATCTGTGTTTGTTGCCGCATACCCTCGAATTTGCCGACAACCCGCACGAAATTTTGCGCGAGGTCGATCGCATCATGCGGCCGGAAGGGCGCATGGTCATCATCGGCTTTAACCCGTGGAGCCTGTTTGGCGCAAAACGGTTGTGGTCGTCCAAAGACATTCCGTGGAGCGGCCAGTTTGTTTCGTTGGTGCGCATGAAGGATTGGCTGCAGCTGTTGGGTTTCGAACCCAGCAATGGTCATTTGTCGTGTTACATCCCGCCGGTTGAAAATGAGAAGTGGCAGCGCCGCTGGCAATTTATGGAAACCAGTGGTGATCGCTGGTGGGGTGTGGCGGGTGGCGTTTATATGCTCGAAGCGATCAAACGTGTGCAAGGCATGCGCCTGATCACACCAGCCTGGTCGGACCGGGTAAAAAAAGAACGCAAATTTGCCGCCGTGGCACAACGTGCCGGAAAACAGCCGTCAATCAATACAAAAGTGTCGAACCAAAACGATGACCATCAACCGCAGCAAATCATTTCCCGTCTGAGAGTCATCAAATAATGAAGGTTGTCACGATATACGCCGACGGTGCCTGCAAGGGCAACCCCGGCAAGGGCGGATGGGGCGCGTTGCTGATGGCCGGCGCGGTGGAAAAAGAAATATTTGGCGGCGAAGCCAACACCACCAACAACCGTATGGAGTTGCGCGCCGTGATTGAGGCGCTGGCAACTCTCAAGCGCGATTGCGATGTGGTTGTGTATACCGATTCGTCGTATGTGCAAAAGGGCATCAGCGAATGGATCCACGGGTGGAAACGCAACGGCTGGCGCACCGCCGACAAAAAGCCGGTAAAAAATGACGACCTGTGGCGCGAACTCGATGTGTTGGCGCAGCAACACAAGGTTGATTGGCGCTGGATCAAAGGCCACGCCGGGCACCCCGGTAATGAGCGCGCCGATGTGTTGGCCAACATGGGCGTTGAATCACTCAATGGTGATGCACAATGAGCCGGCAAATATTTCTCGATACGGAAACCACCGGGCTCGAGGCCGCGCAGGGTCATCGCGTGATTGAAATCGCGTGTATCGAAATGGTCAACCGCCGGCTGACCAAAAACAATTTTCATTGTTACCTGAATCCCGAACGCGAAATTGATCCCGGCGCACAACAGGTTCACGGCATCTTGATCGAGTTTCTGGCGGATAAACCAAAATTTGCCGATATCGCCGGTGAGTTCCTCACCTATCTGGGCGACGCCGAATTGGTGATCCACAACGCCGCGTTCGACGTTGGGTTTCTGAATGCCGAATTGGCGCGCATCAAACAGCCTGACATTGACAAGTCGGCGACGGGTGACAACACCAAAAGATCCGTCATTGATACCTGGAAAATGGCGCGCGAGCAGTTCCCGGGACGCAAAAATTCGCTGAACGCGCTGTGTGAGCGTTTTGAGATCGACAACAGCGCACGCACCCTGCACGGCGCGTTGCTCGACGCAGAATTGCTCGCCGAAGTTTATCTGGCGCTCACGCGTGGGCAGGATAGCCTCGATATTGGCCTTGGTGCCAACGCCAAGGCGGTCAAACGTGATGGCGTGGTTGCCACTGTGCGCCCGGACAAACTCAAGGTGTTGCGGGCCGATGCCGAGGAACTAAGCCAGCACGCGGAAATGGTGGCGCGTCTGCAAAAAGCCTCGGGTGGTAAAGCCGTCTGGGCGATGGAAAACACAGATGCCGCCGCGGTCACCCAAGCAGAGGGCAAATAGCGGCGGATCGGCAGGGCGACGCGGCTTTGCGCCGATACGGCGTGGTGCGCTATAATTTTGCCGATTGTCCGATTACCAGCATCAATACCCAAAACAGACCCAAACCAATGAAAATATTTCCCCTCGTTCTCGCGCTGGCACTCGGCTTTGCCACCGCCAGCGTGTTTGCCCAGGCACCTGCAGGTGCCAAAGGCGACGCCAAGGCCGGCAAACAAAAGGCTGTCGCGGTCTGTTCCGGCTGCCACGGCATCCCCGGCACCAAAACAGCGTTTCCAGAGGTCTATCACGTGCCGTTTATTGGCGGCCAGAGCGAAGCCTATTTGGTGTTGGCATTGCGCGCCTACCGCGCCGGTGAGCGCTACAACCCCACCATGAAGGGTCTGGCATCCGCATTGACCGAAAAAGAAGTGCTCGATATTGCCGCGTACTATGGCTCGGGAGCGGCGAAATGAGAGCCATAAACATGAACAACGTCACAAAATTGATCGCCACGCTGGTATTCGCCGCGCTGCCATTGGCCGCAAACGCCGCCGGCAATGCAATAGAAGGCAAGAAAAAGGCCGAAACCTGCAAAGCCTGCCACGGCGAAGGCGGTGCCAAGCCGATTTTGCCGGAGTACCCGGTATTGGCCGGTCAACACGAAGACTATCTGGTTGCGGCACTGTCGCAATACAAATCCGGCAAACGTCAAAACGCAATCATGAAAGGTTTCTCTGCCGCGTTGTCGCCGCAGGATATCCGTGATCTGGCGGCG
>JANOEV010000457.1:0-3904 GCA_031413695.1 Burkholderiales bacterium | reverse complement strand
TTGCGGACGGTCTCCATGTCCGCTACACCGCGTTGCGCCGAATAGGCCACGGCCTGAACGCCAAAGCGGCGGCCCAGGGAATCCTTCGATTGGTGCTTGACCCAGATGCGCAGGGCCGTCGCATTGGCGGGGGCCTTGACGAACAGCCTTTTCGTGGCCGACGGTTTGAGGTTCAGCGACGTTTCCAATTTATGCATTGTAAAAGCGCTCGCCGGCGCTGGCTGGATGATGGTGACTGGGATCGAGAATACCGGGCCGAGTGTAGGTTTTGACGCTACCAGCGCATCGACCTGGGCGACGTTGAGCGAGCCAATGGCACCAGCGGGAACGGGCGGCACATCCACGATCAGGCTGATGGTGCGAGGACCGTTGGTCATATGAACGGATGATGGCGCCTTGATCCATGGTACCGACGGCCTAAGAACCAGGTCGCTCTCGAAGCGGGTGCGCGTAGCGACCGGCGTCGATTCTGTCCACGCCGGTGTGATCTTGACCGCGATCCGGCGGCGCGCGTCGGTGACAGCTTCGCGCAGCATGAATCCGCGCCCCTTGCTGGTAAACGTGCCTTGGTCCACTTCCAGATCATAAAAACCGCTGAACGCACTGACGCCTTGCAACGCGCTGAGTTTTTTCCAGGCGCCTGGGGCATTGACGAGTCCCGAACCGCGCGTGAATACTTCCTCGTTGGGCAGGACCGTAGCACCCAGGATCAATGCGGAACGCAGCAAAGCCGGGTTGGCATCGAGCTTGTTTTGCCGTGCCGCACTCAACACCAATGCGGCCACGCCCGCGGCCGAGGGCGACGCCATCGACGTGCCGTTGTACATTTCCGAGTTCTGCCGGGTCTCTGCAGAGAGCGATGCATAGGCGGCACCGGGTGCCATCACGTCCACGCCAAAATCACCGTCTTTGGTGGGGCCGCGACTACTGAACTGCTGTGCCCCATCGGCACTTCGCTCCAGCGTGTTGTACAGTACATGGCCCATTTCAGGCGACATATAGGCGCCCACACCAAGGACCCGGCTGGCTTCAGCGCCTGCGGTGCCGGCTGTACCCAGCGCCGGCCCGTTGTTGCCGGCCGACAGGACCGCGAGCATGTCGTAGCGCTCCATCATCATGTCGTAGACGCGGCTGTTGCGGTTGCGTCCGTCCTGAAATGTCGAGCGGCCGCCCCAGCTGGCGTTGACGATATCGACGCGATGCTGCGCGGCGAGCGCCGATGCACGCAATTCACTGGTGCCGTAGGAACTACCCCCCGAGCGAATATCGCCCACCTTGATCGATACGATGCGTGCGCCCGGGGCGATGCCGTTGCGGGCCGGCTCGTTTGCCGAGTAGCCTGCGGCGATGGAGGCTACGTGAGTGCCATGAGCGCCGCTGACGGTGACGATTGACAGCAAGTCGCCGTTTTCATACACCTGCACACCGAAGGTGGCGTGGTTGACGTCGCCAAACGAGCCGTACTCACCGGCGACGCCATATGGGCGCAGTATTTTTTCGTTGCGCAGGTCGGCGTCTTCGTCGGTATCCACCAGCACCAGCCAGGTCTTGCCATCGTGCCAGACGACGCAGTCGTAGAGTGGGCCAGTGCCGTCCGAGGTCTTGTCGTCCTCCATTGTGGTCAATGTCACGTCGCGGGCAATGAGGTCGCGTTCACTGCGGTTGCGCTCATCGAGTGCCTTGGCCCGTGCGACTTTGAGTTTGGCGGCTTCCTCGCTACGGTCGCGCGCGGCCAAACGTACAGAGGCAGCGGCCGCGCGTTGGGCGGCGCGGCGTTCGATCACGCGTTTCAGGACGGTATCGTAGAACAACTCATGGGCCGATTTAAGTCCGAGGTGGAATTCGCCCTTGGGGTTGACCAAGTCGGCAGGTAGAACGAGCGTTCGGCCGCTTAGCCCTATCAGTTTTCCGCTGGCATCGGCTTTGCGGCGGGTGCTGGTGTCCACGTCACCAGAGCCGGATGCGTCGACGATGTCAACGATCTTGCGCTCGCCGGTTGACGTGATCGACAGCCCGGCAGCTGCCGGATCCACGCCAGTGTCAAATATGCCGATCACTACACCGCGACCGTCCCAGTTTGGATTTGCCTTCAGGAACGCATCCGCCGCAACTTCACGTTTGGGGATCAAGGCCGAGCGCACGGCCGCGACATCGGGTTCAGCCGGTGCTGCCCATGCAGGAGTGAGACAGGCGGAAAGAAGCGCTATCGCAAGCGCATGCTGGGAACAGAAACGCATTTCAAACCTCGACAAGAAAAACAAACATTTCAGAAAATGGAACTGGCAGACTGGCGCAAATGCAAACTCAAGAACCAGCGAGGCTCACAGGAGCAATACGCATGAAAACCCTCGCCAATGCTTATTCTACGATTGATTTATGCAGTAAACGCCCGGCTTTGCCCGGGGGTGCGACTCAAACTGTTTTTGGATGGCATCTAATGCGGGTTCAAAAAGACACCGTCGTCTCGCGAATGGTGAAGGCTCGCATTCACCCCGGTGACTTTTGCGAAACGACGCTGGATTCCCGCTTTCGCGTGGAAGACGGAACGGGCACTGGTTGATTTTCCTCATCACATTGGATCGCACCCGCTGCTGATGGACTCATCAGGGATTGACCGTGATGGCAGCGGCGCGTGTCCTTGGCTCAGCCGCTTGGTATCCCATTGCAAAGCTGTAAATCCACGCCGCCATAGTTATGCTACGGCTGTGGCGTGATTGCCAAACGGGCTTGGTTGAGTGTCGTCCGTGCCTCTGCCAGCTCGTCAATCCTTCGACCGAGGTCTGGTTCTGACTATTCAGTTGGGGGCATTCAAGTTGGGAGCTTCTCGAAGTTCCATTCTCGTTTACAGTTGCCTAGCCCGGGCTGGCTAACGCCACATCCGACCCTTACACCTCGCTGTAGAAACATCGGCATTGGCTTCACGCCAACAACAAGCATGAAACCCGCAGGGGCCGTCACGGCTCAGGGCGTTAACAGTTTGGAAAAATCCTTATCCAATTTAGTACGCGCATTTTCAATGGCAGTTCGCCTCGCGTTGATCCATTGGTTTTGATCCGCCAACTGCTGCTTTGCCAACGCCAGCATCCGCTTCATCTCTGACATCTGCGGCCCACCTACCGTGCGGCGATTTTGCACAATGGCTACTGGATTCAAGGTTGATCGAAACTCCTGCTCGCTCATCGGCAGTTCAAGCGTTGCGTTGTATTCCTTGACGGATTCGAGAAAGATTTTCTTTGCCTCCGGATAAGGAAAATCCAGTGGCTTGATGTTGTTCGCTTTGCCGTGCTTCACCACTTCGGCAGAAAAGTGATGGCCGACGCGAAACGGCACTTTGTATTTGCGCATCAACACATCGGCAAGTTCCTGCGACGCCGTCCAGTCGCTGTTGAGTTCTTCCAGCGCACGTTCGGGACTAATCACCAGCGCGTTCAGGATCCGGTCAAATTGCTTGAGAAATTGAATGGCGCTTTGCACCAACTCGGTGTTCGAGCTTTCCTCCTTCGCGTCTGGCATGCCGGTTGGGATGTTATGCGCGCGCATGACCGGCCCCATTGCCAATGCCAGCGCGGAAGAGACATCGCGTCGCGTTTCGCTCAACAAAACGGGGTTTTGTTTTTGCGGCATGGCACTGGAAACACGGGTATTCATTCCGCGCGCCTGCAGCAATATCCATGGCCGGGTTTGCGAATATTGGGTCATCACATCATTGACGAAATGGCCGACGTGTAAACCCATACTCGTCACGATACCCGCAACCTCCACCGGGTATTCGGCCGCCAATATTTGCGACGCATCATAGGCGTTGTCGACAATCGCCGCAAAACCCAGGTATTCCGCCATGCGCGTGCGATTCAACGGCCAGCTACTGCCGTTGAGTACCGTGGTACCCATAGGAGAGCGATCC
>JANOEV010000456.1:0-10293 GCA_031413695.1 Burkholderiales bacterium | reverse complement strand
GGGGTTGCGTGCCGATACCACACCACAGGTGGCACGAATCGACGCGCATGTGCTGAACCGCAAGGGCACCACCCGCCTTTGTTACGCCGGAAGCGTCTTGCATACCCGGCCGTCAGGTCTGGGTAAATCGCGCCAGCCTTTCCAGGTGGGTGCGGAACTTTATGGTTTTGCCGCGCTGGATGCCGATGTCGAGATACAACAGCTGATGCTCGATACGCTGGCGGCGCTTGGTGTCAAGACCACCAAACTCGATATCGGACACTCTGAAATCTTTCGCGCCCTGGTTGATGATGCAAAATTCTCAGTCAACGAACGTGAATCTTTGTTTGCGGCGGTTACCGCCAAGGACGTGCCGATGCTGCAGGCATTTGTGCAGCGGCACGGCGCGCATGTAGCCGGTTTGGCGGCACTGCCGGCGCTGTATGGTGACACCTGCGACAACAGTGACGTAATTGCGCGTGCCCGCCAGCTATTGCCAAAGAATGATCGCATCGGGAAGGCGCTTGACGACCTTGAGCGCGTCGCCGGGCGACTTTCCGGACACAATACTGCCGTGTCGATCGATCTGAGCGAGCTTGGTGGGTTCAACTACGAAAGCGGTATTGCATTTGCGGCCTATGCCGATGGCGCTTCCGATGCGGTTGGCCGGGGCGGGCGGTACGATGATGTGGGGCGCGTGTTTGGCCGGGCAAGGCCGGCAACCGGATTTTCGATGGATTTGAAGGCGTTGTTGCTGCTGGTGCCGGATCGCCCATCGTTGGCATCACCGATTCTTTCCCCGGCACATCCCGACCCCGCTGCGCAAAGTATGGTGGCCGCGTTGCGCGCTGGCGGCGAAGTCGTGGTCACGCGACTGGGTAACGACAGCGCGGGCTACAGGCGTGAAATCAGAATGATCGATGGACAGTGGCAAGTTGCACCAATCAAGGATGAGGCATGAAGAAAAATGTGGTTGTAATCGGCACGCAATGGGGTGACGAGGGCAAGGGAAAAATTGTTGATTGGCTGACCGAGAAGGTTGTCGGTGTGGTGCGTTTTCAGGGCGGACACAACGCGGGACACACGCTGGTGGTCAATGGTGTGAAGACAATCCTGCGGCTCATTCCGTCCGGAATGCTGCACCCGCATGTCACCTGCTACATCGGCAACGGCGTGGTGTTGTCGCCGGAAGCGCTGTTGAAAGAAATTGACGAGCTCACCCTTGCGGGTTTGAACGTGGTCGAACGATTGCGCATTTCCGAGGCGTGTCCGCTGATACTGCCGTACCATGTCGCACTTGACCAGGCGCGTGAAAAAAAGCAGGGCGACGCAAAAATCGGCACCACCGGACGTGGCATCGGGCCTTGTTACGAAGATAAGGTTGCGCGCCGCGCAATCCGGGTCAACGACCTGAGATTTCCGGATCGTTTCAAATCCAAACTTGTCGAGGTGCTGGACTATCACAACTTTGTGTTGACCAGATACCTTGGTGCCGAGCCGGTCAGTTTTGAATCAGTCTTTGAACCAACGCTGGCCATGGCAGAACGCCTCAAGCCGATGATGTCCGATGTATCAGCAGACCTGCATAAGCTGATGGCCGAAGGCGGGCAACTACTGTTTGAGGGCGCGCAAGCGGCCATGCTGGACGTTGATCACGGCACCTATCCCTATGTGACGTCGTCAAACTGTCTGGCCGGTCAGGCGTCGGCTGGCGCAGGTGTCGGGCCCCAGGCGCTGAACTATGTTCTGGGCATTACCAAAGCCTACGCCACCCGCGTCGGGTCAGGACCATTCCCGACCGAGCTTGAAGATGCTGTCGGCCAACGCCTGCGCGATCGCGGGCACGAATACGGCTCTGTTACCGGCAGGCCTCGTCGCTGTGGATGGTTTGACGCCGCCGCACTGAAGCGCGCCGCACAAATAAACGGCTTGTCCGGGCTTTGTATTACCAAGCTGGATGTACTCGACGGCTTGGATGAACTGAAGATTTGCACCGGTTACCGTCTGGATGGAAAAATTGTCGATATTCTGCCGTATGGCGCGGAATCGATTGCCGGTTGTGAACCGATCTATGAGGTGCATTCCGGCTGGACTGAGAGTACATTGGGAATTCAAACTTTTGCAGCGTTGCCGAAAGCGGCCCAAGCCTACTTGCGGCGCATGGAAACCCTGGTGGGAATCAGGGTGGCGTTGGTCTCAACCGGGCCTGACCGGAACGAAACCATCGTAATGCATCATCCATTCGATTGATTGCCATTTCAGGTGGTCGGCCCGGTCGGTTCTGCTATTGACGGCACGTGGTTTTTTAGGCCTACTTGGGCAAAGCATTTCAGACGGGGACTTGAGAACCTATGAACACAACGCCCGATTTGCCGGTGGGTGGTCGCCGCAGAAGTCGCTCCGGTGAGCGGGTTGGCGAAATGTTGGTCAAGGACGGCGCGATTACACAGCAGGTGCGCGATGATGCGCTGGCCGTCAGTATTGCCACAGGCAAGCGGCTTGGCCAGGTATTAGTACAAAACGGTGCACTGAGCGAGGACAAACTCGCGTTGTTGTTATCGAAGCAACTGGGTATTCTGTTTGTTAACCTCAGCCAGTTTGAATTTCGACCGGAGTTGATCAAGCTGCTGCCGGAAGCAACCGCGCGCAGATGTCGGGCGGTGGTGCTTGAAAACCAGGGCGCCGGGCTGCTCGTTGGCTTTGCCGACCCTGACGATATCAGCGCATTGGATGATGTCGAGCGGATACTCAAGCGCCAGGTCACGCCTGCCGCCTGTCCCGAAAGTCAGATTCTTGCCGCACTCGACCGGTTTTACCGTCGAACCGATGAAATCTCCGGCCACGCCATCGCGCTTGGCAAGGACCTTGGTGATGCATTCGATATCAATGCACTGGCGGCTGACGGCAAGGAAGAGGCGCCTGTCATGCGGTTGCTTCAGTCGTTGCTGGAAGATGCCGTACAGGTCCGCGCCTCGGATGTGCATATCGAGCCGCAGGAACGCACCTTGCAAATCCGCTTTCGCATCGATGGTGTGTTGCAGGCGCAGGCCGAGGCTGACGTGCGTATTGCGCCGGCCCTGACACAACGTCTAAAACTCATGGCAGACCTTGATATCGCCGAGCGCCGGATGCCAATGGATGGGCGCTTCTCGTTCAGGGCGCGCGACCGTGAAATTGATGTGCGTATGTCGACATTGCCCGGGCAGTTCGGCGAGTCGATTGTGATGCGTTTGCTTGACCAGTCCGGCACCCTGCGTGGGCTCGACGCCATCGGGATGCCGGCTGAGATGGTCGACCAGTTGCGGGAGATCCTCAATTCAGGTTCCGGAATGGTGCTGGTGACCGGGCCGACCGGCGCCGGTAAAACCACAACGCTGTATGCGGCATTGTCCGAAATCGATCTTGTTGCGCAAAAAGTCATCACGGTTGAGGATCCCGTCGAATACCGGCTGCCCGGGATTGTGCAGGTTCAAATCAACGACAAGATCGAGCTGACCTTTGCGCGCGTGCTGCGTGCCACGTTGCGGCAGGACCCTGATGTTGTGTTGGTTGGCGAAATGCGCGATGCAGAGACGGTCGAAATTGGTTTGCGCGCCGCGCTGACCGGACACATGGTGCTGTCGACTTTACATACGCGGGATGCGCCGAGCGCGGTGTTTCGTTTGCTCGATATGGGGGCACCGCCATACATGGTGGCGACCTGTCTGCGTGCGGTCGTGGCGCAGCGGCTGTGCCGGCTCAATTGCAAGAGCTGCAGTGGTGACGCGAAGACCACGGTTCACGAACGGGCCTGGCTGGAATTATTTGGCGGCAGCGACGCAGCCGGCATCAAGGCGCAACGCGGCGCCGGATGCACGCAGTGCGGTGGTACCGGCTACCGCGACCGGACCGGGCTCTACGAGATTTTTGTGATGGATGAGATGCTCGCCAAGGCGACCATCGACGGCGGCGGATCGGCGTTTTTGTCGGCGGCCGGCGAGCGTATGCGCGGCAAAACCCTGGCCGACCGCGCCTATGCGCTGGTGAGGGACGGACGAACATCGGTGGCCGAAGCAATGCGCGTCGCCAGCGCGGGTGAGGATTAACGCGCGTGCCCACTTACAATTATCGGGGACGGGACGGCGGGCGCACCAGCGTCAGCGGGACCATCGAAGCCGAATCCCCGTCGGCCGGGGTGCAACAATTGGTGGCCAAAGGCATCGTCGTCATTGATCTTAGCGCGGTGCGTGCCGCCGTCAAGGCAAAGACCGGACCGTCGTGGTGGGAAACCATGGGCGCAAAGCCGGTGACGGATGACGATGTCATCCTTTTTTCCCGCCAGATGCATACGCTACAACGAACCGCCGTACCGGTGTTTCGCGCACTGTCCGGTTTGCAGGAATCAACCGGCAGTCGCAGTTTTGCCGAGGTGTTGGCTGATCTGCGCTCGAGTCTGGATCAAGGCCGTGAATTGTCGGTCGCCATGGCGCGCCACCCAAAAATCTTCTCTGTTTTTTACGTCGCGATGATCCACGTCGGCGAGTTGAGCGGGCGCCTGACGGCGGTCTTCAGCCGCCTGACCCAACATCTCGAATTTGAAAAAGAAATGCGCGGGCAAATTCGCGCCGCGTTGCGTTACCCAATGTTTGTCATGATCGCCGGTGCCATCGCGGTCGTGGTGCTCAATATTTTTGTGATCCCAGTATTTGTCGGCGTCTTCGCCGGGCTCAACGCAAAGCTGCCATTGGTGACGCGGTTGTTGATTGGTTTTTCCGCTTTCATGGTTCGCTGGTGGCCGCTGCTTGCCGTTGTCGCCGCGGCTGGCTGGTACGGGGTTAGAGCCATGCTGCAAACCACGTCGGGGCGGTATTGGTGGGATCGCATCAAGCTCAAACTGCCGATTGTCGGTGAGATCATCCTGAAGGGAACGCTGGCGCGATTCGCCCGCAGCTTCGCGCTCGCCTCCCAAAGCGGTATTCCCGTGCTTGATGCGCTGTCACTGGTGGCCCGTACCGCTGACAATGCTTACTTCGCCCGCCAAATAGAAGAAATGCGTGATGGCATCGAACGTGGCGACAGTCTGCATCGTTGTGCGACTGCGTCTGGTGTGTTTACGCCGGTTGTTTTGCAAATGATTGCCGTGGGTGAGGAGACCGGCGAAATCGATTCCTTGCTGGTCGATATTGCCGATATGTATGAACGCGAGACCGCCTACGCGATCAAGGAATTGTCAGTCAAGATTGAACCGATCCTGTTGTTGATGATGGCTGGCCTGGTTTTGGTGCTTGCACTCGGGATATTCCTGCCGATGTGGTCGCTCGGCGAGGCATCGATGGGACGCGGCGGGTGACCGCGACGGCACATACAACGACGACCGCACACAATGCCCTGCGGCGCCTTTACGAACAGGCGTTGCTGATTCTATTACTGGTTTTTGTCGTCTGGGCACTGCTCGATAAAGCCCGCGAAACCCGCAGCGCCGCCGAACTCAGCGCCGTCCGCGCCAATCTTGGTGCGTTGCGGGTTGCGTTGGTGATTGATCAAATGCGCCGCGTGACGGCACCTTCCAAGCCAGCAGGGGTTATTGTACAAAACCCGTTCTTGTTATTGAAACGTCCACCTGCCAATTACGCGGGTGAAGTTGCGCTTGGCGATGCTGTTATCGGCGCGGTCGAGCCCGGCCGATGGTTTTTTGATCCCGGGGCACAATTGGTCGGGTACCGGGTTCAAGATGCCCGATTTTTTCACGCCGCGTCGGGCCGGCCGTTAATGGTTTTTGAACTATCCAAGACGGACTTGATGACTGCCCGCGAAACATACACTTGGCGTGATGAGGCCGTTAACTGATGTCGCCGCCTGCAGATTTAACCGCCCTATGTGTCGTACCGCACGCAGAACGGCAATTATTGTTAAACTTTGTGAGGGTCATGTCATCTCATGTCTTTCCGCGTGACTTTGCCGGATGTTTGGGTCAAACTGGAATAACGAGACACAAGCCGCAACATGCGCAACGAATTCATTCATCGTTTTTGATTTTTTTTGGGAGAAATATATGAACAAGGTACAAAGTGGTTTTACATTGATCGAACTGATTATTGTGATCGTTATTCTTGGCATTCTTGCCGCGGTCGCGGTTCCAAAATACATCGATTTGAAGGCGGATGCCGCGCAGGCTGCCGTGAATGGTGTGGCGGGAGGTATTTCGTCCGCCATGGCAGTGAATTTTGCCGCACGTTCAGCAAACGTTACCAAGGGTGTTGCAGTCGCAAACTGCAGTGATGGTGTCAACGTGATGCAGGGCGGCTTGCCAACAGCGGGCGGCGCTTATGCGATTACCGCGGCGGTGGTTGCAGTCAATGCCGCAGTCTCGTGCACGTTGACGTTTACGCCGACCGGTGGCACCGCCGTCACGTCAACTTTTACGGCGCTCGGTATTGCCTAACCGGCCTTTTGTATCGGTCTGAATCCAAACGGTCCACGTTGCTGAAACGTGGACCGTTTTTCGTTTTTGGATCCTAGTTGGGTGCAGCCTGATTTTTCGTGTGTTGGCCGCCATTGGAGGAAAGATGATCGTCGTTCAACGTGGATTTACCCTGATTGAGTTAATTATCGTGATTGTTATTTTGGGCATACTCGCCGCCGTGGCGGTACCAAAATATATCGATTTAAAACAGGATGCGGCGCAAGCGGCGGTTAATGGCGTCGCCGGCAATATTTCGTCGGCGATGTCGATAAATTTTGTCGGGCGCACGGCAAACGCAGCCAAGGGTGTTCCGGTCGCAAACTGTTCGGCTGGCGCGACTGTCCTGCAGGCAGGGTTGCCAACAGCAGGTGGCGTTTATGCGATTACCGCATTGGCGGTCGCCGCGAACGCGACGGCTGTATGTACACTTACGTTCACGCCGACCGGCGGGGCTGCCGTAACCGCAACGTTTACGGCATTTGGTATTGCTTGATTGACCCTTGCTGATGGCGGCGCTCGACCCCTGCCAATGTCCCCAACACCACCGTATTTGCGGGTTTTCCGTTATTGAGTTGGTAATCGTGCTGGTGTTAGTCGGCGTGCTGGCGGTGTTTGTGGTGCCGCGAATGGTGTCGACACAAGCGATCACGTTGCCTGCGGTTGCAGCCCAATTGGCTGCCAACATTCGATACACACAAAGTCTATCGATGAGCAAAGGGCAGCGTTATCGTCTCAACATCACCGCCAACAGCTATCAGATTACCGATACGAGTGGTGTGCCAATCATTCAACCGGTCACGGCAAGCACGGCGGCAATTTCGGTATCGCCCGTCGTGTTGAGCGGGTTTAATCCGCCATTAACCAACAATTATGTTGCCTTTGACAGCCGCGGTGTGCCTTACATCAGTGCATCAACCGTGCTTGGGGCCAGCGCCGTCGTCACGCTCACATCCGGCACCGAAACCGCTACGGTCACCATTGGCGCCGAAACCGGCGGCGTCAAATGATCTCCGATCTTTCCATCCGTCGCTCGGCCGCATTTTCGCTGCTCGAAATGATCATTTTTATCGTTGTGCTGGGCGTGTTGTTGGCCGGCGTTGTCGTAGCAATGACGTCGTCGCTGCGCAATTCGCCGCAAGCGGGCGGGCTCGATGCGGCCGCCGAACTTGCACAGCAGCGCATGGAGTTGATTCTTGGTCAACGGCGGGCTGTGGGTTTTGCGGCCTTTGCCGATCCGTGCAGCCCCGGCCCCGGCCCCGCAATCTGCACGCCGCCGGCTGGTTTTGCCGTGGCATCCACCATCGTTTCCGGATTTGGCGCCGACCTAACCAATTACAAGGTCGTTAGTGTGAACGTATCCGGTACAACCGCCATCACGGCGACCGCGCTGGTTGCCAATTACTAATGGCGAAGATCCTGAACAGTCGTGGTCGTTTTCGTCGTGACGGCTTCACACTCACGGAAATGATCATGGTCATCGTCGTGTTGGGTATCGTTGCCGCCGTTGCCGCGCCGGTAATGGCAAATGCATTCAGGGCCTATTTCACCGGGAAGGACATCGCCGAAACCGACTGGCAGGCGAGAGCGGCACTTGAGCGCATGTCACGCGAACTGCGTACCGTGCGTGCACCGGCCGATCTGGTCATCACCTCCGCCAGCGATCTTTCATTTACGGATATCGACGGCAATGTCATCCGCTATTGCCTCGGGGCGGTGGGTACCTGCCCCGGTACGGCGGGCAACTTGATGCGCAACAGCCAGTCGCTTGCGACCGGCGTAAGCGGCTTGACGCTGTCATACCTGACCAGAACGGGCGTGGCAACAGGGGTGGCGGCACAGGTGTTTTATATCGTCACCGGCTTTACGATGACACAAAATACCGCAAGTAAGGTATTCACCGCAACAGTCGGTCCGCGGAATTTCCCATGACCGCGCGCAATTGCCAGCAAGGCTATTTGTTGATTGTGGTGCTGCTGCTGATTGTGGTGGTGGTGTCGCTCGGCATTACGCTCGGCAATTTGATTGGCAGCAGCACGCTTGCCAGCGGTGTTCATGTCGGCTCGATGCAGGCGCTATTCCAGGCCGAAAGCGGTCTCGAGTTTGAACAGCGACGTTGGGCGCAAAATCTTGATTGGTATCGAAGTGCAACGGATCCGAATCCCAACCCTGCCGTGGCGCAGGTGCTTGGCAGTGGCACGTTTGCAGTTAATAGTAATCTGCCGGCAACACTGGTGAAAAGCCGCCTCACGGCTGCTGGAACAACACTCAACGTTTACACCACCAACCGTTTTCCAGTCAGCGGCATTCTGCAAATCGACACCGACCTGACGGCGGGTGGTGAATTTGTCAGGTATACAGGTATCGCCGGGACTACCTTTACCGGGCTCACAAGAGGGCAGACGGTTGGTACGGCAACCAGCGCCGCGAGTGTGCATACACGAAGTGAAGTCGTTTATCCGGTGACGATTTTGCGCACCGCATTGGCGGCCAACTGTAACCCGCTGGCGTCCATACAGGTTGATGCCAACAGCAAATTCTTGTCGGCGGGCACACTCGATATCGAGGGCGAGGAAATCAGCTACGGCAGTTCATCAACCAGCGGTGGCACCACTACGCTGTCCGGTGTGACGCGCTGCCTGGGATTGGTGACGTCGGTTGCGCATGCGGTCGGGCAGCCGGTCACGCCGGTGCAGATTGGCGGCGATTCTGCGGACTATCAGGTTGAGGCGGTTGCCACCGGAACACAAGGCACCAATATTCGTTATGCCAGACGCATCATCGAGCGCTAGACCATGCAAAAGCACCGCCAATTTTTCTTGATTCTCATGTTTGTCGTGTTTGGACAGGTTGGTATTGCCTTTGCCGGAAGGACCTACACCAATATTCAGAGCCCGGTTGCCGGTACTCAATTTGCGATGGGAAGCACCCAGTCGCTGACGTATCAGATTACCAATACTGCAACCGTCCCCAACAATGCCGAACGTATTTATCAGGTGCGTTTCCGTATTAATTCCGGCTCACTATTTTCCGGTGCCACGGCCGCGCCAGCAGGTTGGACGCGGACGGCCTTTAGTACGACATCCGTCACGTTTCAAGCAAATTCATGGGCAAATGCGATCATTGTCGGCGGCGGGTCGGTGAGTTTTACGCTCGCGGTTGTGATGCGATCAACCAGCGCCGACGCAAATGAAACCCTGCGTGATATTCGATCACGTTTTACCTCAACCACAACCGGGCCGCCGTTCACGAATTTATCGAGCGTCACCACCAGTACGCCGGGCTCTTGGACAATTCGTTCATTGTCGATCACCTCGTTCCAGATCACGGATACCTCCGGTGTCCCCATCACTGCACAAACCGCCGGCAACAACTTCCAACTGCGGATGACGGTCGTCAACAATTCCAATGCCGCGCAAAATCCGGTGGTTGCCTTCACCAATCCCCCCGCCGGGACCTGGCTTAGTGTGCCACTGATCCCGCCAACCCCGGCGCCGACTTGTGCCGCGGGTGGCTCGTTGTCATTGGCAACCGGTGCCTCGGGCACCATTATCTTTAGCTGCAGTTCCGTGGTAGGGGCGAGTGGCACCATCAATTTCAATGCACGGGCGCAACGGATTGCCAGCGTAACGTCGGCGAATGCCATTTCGAGCACGCTCGCGATCAGCCGGTTTACCGCCAGCCTGGCCAACTCGGCGACATGTCTATACGCTGGGTCGAGTCTGACCGTGACGATGACGATCGGAAACAATACCGGTGGCGTCGTTGCGTCGGTCACCGGTGCCCTGACGCCGATCGCCGGTGCGCCGGTAACCTTTGTATCCGGGCCGACACCCGCATCCATTGCGAGTATGGCCAATCTGACGACAAACAAT
>JANOEV010000455.1:0-10477 GCA_031413695.1 Burkholderiales bacterium | reverse complement strand
GTCGTTGAAATCACCCAAATGGCCGATGCGGAAAATTTTGCCCTTGAGCTTGGACAGCCCCATGCCCAGCGACATATCGAAACTGTTCAGGATTGTTTCGCGCAATTGGTCGGCGTCGTGGCCGGCGGGCATCATCACCGCCGTCAATACCGGGGAATACTCCGCCGGATTGGCGCACAGGATGTCGAGACCCCACGCCGTCACCGCACGGCGGGTTGCCTCGGCGTGTCGTTGATGGCGGGCAAACACATTGGCCAGGCCCTCTTCGTGCAGCATGGCAATCGCCTCACGCAGGCCGTAGAGCAAATTGGTCGCCGGCGTGTACGGGAAAAAACCGGTCTTGTTGGCTTCGAGCATTTCATCCCAGCTCCAGAACGCCTTGGTGATCTTGGACGTCTTGCTGGCGGCGAGTGCCTTGGGCGAAATCGCGTTGAATGACAATCCCGGCGGCAACATCAAGCCTTTTTGCGAGCCGCCGACGGTGACATCCACACCCCATTCATCGTGTTTGTAATCGACCGAGCCGAGCGACGAAATGGTATCGACCAACAACAGTGCAGGATGTTTGGCGTTGTCGATGGCTTTGCGCACCGCCGCGACATTTGACGTGACACCGGTCGAGGTTTCGTTGTGCACCACACACACGGCTTTGATAACGTGAGCTTTGTCGGCGCGCAAATGCGCCTCGATCACGCCGGCGTCAACACCGCGCCGCCAATCGCCGGGAATAAAATCGGGTGTGATGCCGAGCTTGACCGCCATTTTTTGCCAAAGTCCGGCAAAGTGACCGGTCTCGACCATTAAGACGTGGTCGCCGGGGTTGAGCGTATTCACCAGCGCCGCTTCCCACGCGCCGGTACCGGAGGCGGGGTAAATGATCACCGGCTGCTCGGTCTGAAAAATGGTCTTGATACCCGCCAGCACGTCTTTGCCGAGCGCCTGAAATTCCGGGCCACGATGATCGATCACCTGATGGTCGATGGCACGCAGAATCCGCTCGGGCACGGCGGTCGGGCCGGGAATCTGCAAAAAATGGCGGCCGGCAGGGCGCGCAGGGTAATTGGCGGAATTTGCTTGCGTCATGTCTATTGCTCCAAGTGCGCTTTTGCAGTCATCATGCGGTTGTGGTCTATTTAAGTGAATTCACGCATATTTTTGCGTGTTTTTGCCCGTCCAACCTTGTTGCCAGTCAAGATTCTAGCGGTGTAATCCCTGTGACCCAGTCATCCCAGTCTATTCGCTTTATACAAAAATCGCCGGCTGCCAGCCATCCGCTGGCCAAGCGCCTGCGCGCCGAGGTTGACGGCGAGGTTTATTTTGATGCCGCCGCACGTGGTCGGTACGCCACCGACGCGTCGATTTACCAGATCATGCCGGTCGGGGTGGTGGTGCCGCGCAGCATAGAGGCCGCGCGGGTGGCGATACAGATTGCCGCCGAGCAGGGCGTGCCGATTTTGCCGCGCGGCGCCGGTACCTCGCAATGCGGGCAAACAGTCGGTGCGGCGCTGGTCATCGACAACAGCAAATATTGCAACCGGCTGCTGTCGGTCGATGTCGCCAACAATCGCGCGGTGGTCGAGCCGGGCATGGTGCTCGACACACTCAATGCCCGATTAAAACAACACGGGCTCTGGTACCCGGTCGATGTCTCCACCTCGGCGCAGGCAACCATCGGCGGCATGGCCGGCAATAACTCGTGCGGCTCGCGCTCGATTTTTTACGGCAACATGGTGCATAACGTTGCCGCGATTGACGCGCTGCTGGCCGACGGCACGGTCGCGCGTTTCGACGACACCATATCAAAAACCAATGGCAGCGGGCGTTTCCAGGCGATTGCCAACGGGATTCGCGCTATCTGTGAACGTGAGCGTGACGAAATCGCCGCGCGTTTCCCGCCGTTGCTGCGGCGCGTGGCGGGCTACAACCTCGATATTTTTGCGCCGCAGGACCCGACGCGGTACAACACAACGCTGCCCAATCTGGCGCATTTGCTGGTCGGCTCCGAAGGCACGCTGGCGTATTTTCAATCGCTGGAATTAAAACTCTCGCCATTGCCAATCCACCGTGTGCTGGGTGTGGTGAATTTCCCGACCTTTTATCAGGCGATGGACCTGACGCAGCATATCGTCCCGCTCGGCCCGACCGCGGTGGAGCTGGTTGATCGCAACATGATCGACCTCTCGCGCAACAACCCGGCGTTCCGGCCGGTGATTGACGCGGCGTTGATCAACCAACCCGACGCAATTCTGCTGGTCGAATTTGCCGGTGATGATTTGAACGTGATCACGCAAAAACTCGACGACCTCGCCGTGCTGATGGGTGACCTCGGTGTTCCCGGCAGTGTCGTCAAAATGACGGCCGCCAATGCGCAGAAAAAATTATGGGACGTGCGCAAGGCCGGCCTCAATATCATGATGTCGATGAAAGGCGAGGGCAAGCCGGTGAGTTTTATCGAAGACTGCGCGGTGCCGTTGCCACACTTGGCTGAATATACCCGCCGCCTGACCGAGGTCTTTACCAAACACGGAACGGTCGGCACCTGGTACGCCCACGCAAGTGTCGGCACGCTGCATGTGCGCCCCATTCTGAATATGAAAGCCGATGGTGTCATCAAAATGCGCGCCATCGCCGAGGAAGCGGCGCAGCTGGTCAAAGAATACAAAGGGGTCTATTCGGGTGAACACGGCGATGGTCTGGTGCGCAGCGAATGGATCGCACCGTTTTTTGGTCCGCGTCTGACGGCGGCATTGGGTGAAATCAAGGCGCTGTTTGATCCCACCAACCTGATGAACCCCGGCAAGATCGTGTCGCCATCGAAGCAGGACGACCGATCACTGTTTCGCTATCAACCGCAATACACCACGCCACAAATCACCACGGCCTTCGACTGGAAAACAGAGTTTGGTGAGCGCGGTTTGGCCGCGGCGGTCGAGATGTGCAACAACAACGGCCATTGCCGCAAATTCGACGCGGGCACCATGTGTCCAAGTTACCGTGCGACCAGGGATGAACAACACGTCACCCGCGGCCGCGCCAATACCCTGCGGCTCGCGTTATCCAACCAGCTCGATGATGGCTTTGCCTCGGATTCGGTGAAACAGGTCATGGACCTGTGTGTGAGCTGCAAAGGCTGCAAGCGCGAATGCCCGACGGGTGTGGACATGGCGAAAATGAAGATCGAGTTTTTGCACCACTACAAGGCGCGTCATGGCTTCACGTTGCGCGACAAACTGGTCGCGTATTTGCCGCGTTATGCGCCGTGGGTATCAAAAGTTGCGTGGTTGGTAAATGGGCTTGAATCGATTCCGGGCGTCAAAACGATACGCGAGATGCTGGTGGGCTTGTCGTCACAACGATCGTTACCGCGATGGTCGATTGCGCCATCACATTTGCGATCGAATCCATTAACGGCCGATGCCGGCGCCAGAGAAGTGGTTTTGTTTGCCGACACCTTCAACACCTGGTTTGAAAATGAAAACGTGGCCGCCGCCGTCAAGGTGCTCGAGGCCGCCGGTTATACGGTTCGTTTTGCGCAGGCTGCCGATCACGATCGTCCGTTGTGTTGTGGCCGCACTTTTCTTGGTACCGGCATGATGGACCAAGCCAAACATGAGGCACGCCGCACCATCGATGCGTTAATGCCGTATGTCGAACGCGGTGTGGCCGTCGTCGGCCTCGAGCCATCGTGTCTGCTGACCTTGCGTGATGAATTCCAAGCGATGTTTCCCGGCGGGCAAACCAACAAGCTCGCGGCAAATGCGTTTTTGTTTGAAGAGTTTTTGGTGCGCGAAAAACGGGCGGGGCGGCTGAATCTGCCCTTGCATGCAATCGACGCCAAACAAGCGCTGCTGCACGGTCATTGCCATCAAAAGGCGTTTGGTGTGATGAGTGATGTCGAAGAAGTGCTGTCGTGGATACCTGAACTCAACACGACATCGATCGAATCCAGCTGCTGCGGCATGGCCGGTTCGTTTGGTTATGAGGCCGAACATATCGAGGTCTCAATGAAAATGGGCGAACTGTCATTGCTGCCGGCGGCGCGCAAGGCAAGTGCGGATACGCTGATCGTGGCTGATGGCACCAGTTGCCGGCACCAGATTCAAGACGGCACGGCGCGCGAGGCACTGCATGTGGTGCGGGTGTTGGCGCGGGCGCTTGGGTCGGGCTCAGCGCATCGCTAACGTCAAGACGAGACGGGATATATTGAAGCCCGCCTATTGGCGGATGTTCCCGGCCAAAATTGCCTGATGACAGCCGCCAGTAGGCGGGTTTGGTTTTCGACTTCTGTGCGGTTGCCGGTGATGCCAGGCGTTCATTACGTCCGGAAAAATGAATCCAAACGAACAGATGCACTGAAACAACTGCAGCACCAAGACAAATTTGCCGGATTGCGTCATATTAATAAATGCCGTCCCGCGGGACGTTGGGCGGGCGTCGTCATCGTCGCTCTTGCGCGTTGCGGCCATGGCCATTCCCCTGGTAGAGCGAGCAAGAGGATTCCCGCAAGCCTTTTCTGTGTACGCCGATTACCCGGCAATCCCGGTTTCGTGGAAAGGAGCAGGCCACCAGCAGGCCAACCCTAACGCGATGTCGAGCTCACCCGTCTGAATGACGTTCAATCGCAGCCGGCTATTGGATCAATTGCCCGCTCTTTCGCAGGAAGGCCAGATCAACAAGCGTCGAGCCTCGATCGCGCGTGCTGGTGAAAACCAGATTGATCCCACCAACATCAACGCGTCGTGCGCCACTCAACGCCGCCAGGATGGTCGAGCGGGTAGTCGCGTTGGCACGTGTTATCGCGTTGGCAAAACTTTTGGCGGCAATGAAGCCCTCGAGTGTGACATGTGATGGTGGTTCGTCCCGGTACTTCGCCATGTACGTCAAATGATCGACCTGGACCTGTGTGCGCGCAACGTCCGGGTGCGGTACAACCTGCGTCAGCATCGTGCTTGCGGCAAACTCGGGCTTGGCCAATTCCATCAGGGTGCGATGATTGACCGTCGAGAGCCCGACCACACTGGTGCCCTTGTCGAGTTTTCGAAAACGCCGGATGAATTCCGCGGTGGCGATCGTGTCGGTGGTCATGATGACGACCTGCGGGTTGGCCCGCGCCACCTGACTGACAATCTGGTCCATGTTCCTGAAGTCTGCGGCAACACGAATGTTGACTGGCACACGCAATCCCTTGATAACCGCCTCCTCTGTGATTTGTGCGGCGAGCCGGTCACCGGCCGGTGTTGCGCTGCTGATAACAAGAAAGTCCTTATTACCAAACAAGTTGAAATGATTGATGATGTGACGCGCCTCCTCCCGGTAAGTTGGACGCACGTAGAAAATAGTGTCCGGTACGGCAGAAGCTGCGTCACCGCTGAGTGGTGCATATAGCGCAATACGTGTCCGTTTGAACAACTCATCACCGGCAACGGCGGCGACCGTATCGTCACCGACGTAGCCAAACAGCGCGTCTACCTTGTCGATCTCAATCAATTGGCGGGTTGCGGTGACTGTTTTGGCGGCATTGCCTTCATCGTCCTTGACGACAAGCATGAAGCGCGTGCCGGCGATTCCTTTTTGATTATTCTGACTATTGTGAAAGTCAAAATACGCGCGTGCGCCTGCCATATAGTCACGTGCGAGGTCGGCGTTGAGCGACGATTGGTCATGAACCACACCGATTTTGATTTCCGCGGCTGTCGTGACATGGGCACCGAAGGCAAGTAGGCTCGAAACCAATGCCGTTGTTATCTTTCTTTTCACGTCAAAAACAGACCTGACGTTTGAAATTGCAGGAAAAATTGCTGATATCGCGCTAATGCTTTTCATGCTTAATGATCCGGGTGATTTGGTTGACCTCGCATTTTGGCAAGCGAATATTTCGCCGTCATGACGGCAGACGATTGCCAGGCCGGCACAAAACACACCGGCATCAAACACGTCGGTCTACCCCGGGTTGTTGCGAAATGCCAGGGGACGGAATTCCAGGCTAGTTGATTTCTTTGCCATCCGATCATGTCAAACTGATGTCATTGGTCGCATTGACAGCACTTGGAGTGCAAAAAACGGAACAGTGGTTTGAGAATCAAGTCGCACTGGTCACCGGCGGCTGCTTCGGCATTGGCCGTGCAACCGCACTGGCATTTGCTGCGCGCGGGGCAAGTGTGGTGGTGGCGAGCCGTCGTCAGGCAGATTCTGCCGAGACGGTACGTTTGATTGAAGCCGCGGGTGGTGCGGCGACGTTTGTCCAGACCGACGTCCGGCATGCCACGCAGGTTGAGGCGCTGGTTGCCGCGACCATTGCGAATTACGGCCGCCTTGATTATGCGTTCAACAACGCGGGTATCGAAGGCTCGATGTTGGTGCCGTCGCTGGTTACGGCCAAAGCGTTTGCATTACACCGGTAAATTGTTGGGCGACCACATCTTGTTGCTGATGCATGCCATTGGCGATGACCCGCTTGCCGGCCACATACACCTCGCTGATGGTCGACTCACTGGCTGAAAAGACGACTGCATCGAGCACATATGGCGTTGGAATTCCCAACAGGCTTGAACTTTTGGTGTTGATGACGAGAAAATCAGCGCGTGCGCCGATCTCAATTCCCCATTTCGTCATGCCTGCGGCAGCGCCACCGCCGGTCAATGCGGCATGAAATAGACGGGCAGCCGACGATGGCTGGCCGGACCGGGGTGATGCGGCAATATTTCTCATCTGCAACTGCAGACGCTGACCATATTCAAGCCAGCGCAATTCTTCCGGCCAGTTTCTCGATACGTGACTGTCGGAGCCGATGGCAGTTGCGACGCCGGCCTCCAGCCAATGAGGCAAGTCCACCGTGCCGTCCCCCAAGTTTGCTTCAGTGCTGGGACAAATCACAACCCCGGCACCACAAGCTGCAACCGACTCAATCTCGCCTCGGGTTGCATGTATTGCATGGATCAATTGCCACCGGGCGTCGACATGAAAATCGCGGCAAAGAAGCGCGATGGGACGCACGCCGGTGGCCTGGACGCAGTCCGTGACTTCTTTGGATTGCTCCGCGATGTGAACATGAATCGGCACATTTTCCGAATCGACGAGCCGTAGTAACGTCGCAATGGATGGTAGTGACGCGGCACGCAGCGAGTGGATTGCCACGCCGGCATTGACAAGATTTAAGCCGGCGCTGGCGACTTCTTTATACAGACCATAAATGAATTCAGGCGAGGTGAAGAATCTCGCCTGGGAACTATCGACACACGGCTGATTGAATCCGGCGCGTTCGTAAAGCGCCGGCAGGATTGTCATGCCGATTCCAACCTCATTCGCCGCGTTGGCGATAGTCCACGCAATCTCGTACCGGTTTGAATACGGATTCGCGCTTTCATCATGGTGCAGGTAGTGAAACTCGCAAACGTGGGTGTAGCCGCCCTTTAGCAATTCGATGTACAACTGTGCGGCGACAACCCGCAGCTGCGATGCGGTGATCCGGTTTGCGACGCTGTACATGCGATCGCGCCAAGACCAAAAATCGTCTTCGGCTGATGCGCGACGTTCAGAGAGTCCCGCAAAAGCGCGTTGAAAGGTGTGGCTGTGGGCGTTCACCAGGCCTGGCAATACTGGACCCGCGAGTACGGTTGTATCCGGGGGAATGGTCACGGTGTCGGCAATGATGTCAGCCCAATAGCCGTGGTCGTCTACCCTAAGGTAAACGTTTGTCCGCCACTGCCCATCGATCCAGGCGAACGGCGCCCAAAAGCGCTTACCAGTCAATGTGGTTTCCATGAAAGTAGCGCATGAATTAATTTTCCGAGAACCGGCTCCAGGGTTGCCGCTTGCCGGGGGTCAATTTTATACGGCGTTTCTTCCTTCATGTAGCAGCGCCACGCCATTTCCAACTGGATTGCATGCACGCCATTGTCCGGTCGTCCATATTGGCGGGTGATGTACCCACCAGAAAAGCGACCGTCCGTCACATGGCTGAAGTGCTGCTGCGCGTTGAGGGCTTCAATCAGGGCTGCCCTAACGCCACTCGCGCAACTGGCGCCCTTTACGGTTCCAAGATTCAGATCGGGGAGTCGCCCCTCAAATAACCATGGTACCTGTGACTTGATGCTGTGTGCGTCGAACAGAAGCGCATAACCATGGATCGACTTAATGCGTTCGATTTCCACTTGAAGAGCGTGGTGATACGGCTCCCAATATGTCGTTCGGCGCAACGAGATTTCCGACTCCGCAGGCAAACTACCCGTCCGGTAAAGAGGATCGCCATTGAAGAATGTTGTCGGACATAGTGCTGTGTTGTTCGCGCCGCCATACATGGGCGTGTTGTCAGGCGGTCGATTCAGGTCGATCACGTAGCGCGAATAATTTGATACGAGCATTCCAGCGCCCATCGCCGCAGCAAATGCATAGATTTGATGGACGTACCAATCGGTATCCTCAACATCGAGCGCACGCGGAACAAGCCTTTCATGCAATTCTTGCGGAATCTGTGTGCCGACATGCGGAAAGCTAATGAGTAATGGCGACGTCCCGCGGGCAAGGACAAAACAATCATTTGCCATTAATACGCTCCTTGCCACCAAAAATTACTGTCCGGCAGGGATTCCGCCCGACCCAATACGCGAGCTCGTTGGGGTGCCGGCAATTCCAAACGACAAAGTCGGCGCGCTGTACGGCAGTCAACCTTCCACGATCAAACAAACCTAATGCGCGGGCAGCATTGATGGTGACACCGCGCATGGCTTCTTCCGGGGTCATGCGGAACAAGGTGCAGGCCATATTCATCATCAGAAGCAGGGAGAGGGTGGGTGAGGTACCCGGATTGTGATCAGTCGCGATCGCGATTGGCACACCGTGGCTTCGCAACGCCGAGATCGGCGGCATTTGCGTTTCTCTGAGGAAATAGTATGCGCCGGGAAGCAAAACGGCAACCGTTCCGGCATCGCGCATCGCACCAATACCGTCGGCAGAAAGATACTCCAAATGGTCGCATGACAGTGCCCCAAACTCGGCCGCAAGTTCAGCACTTCCCTGGTGGCTAAGTTGCTCCGAATGGACTTTGACCGGCAGGTTCAGCAGGCGTGCGACCTCGAAGACCTTTCTCGTTTGCGCAATACTGAAGGCAATGTTTTCGCAAAAGACATCGACGGCGTCGACTAATCCCGCCGCAGCCAAGCCGGGTAGCCATGCGCAAACCGCGTCAACATAGTCGTCGGTGCGGCCTAAAAACTCGATTGGCACGGCGTGCGCTGCAAGGTAGGTTGTTTTTACTGACAAGGGAAGTTCAGCATTCAGCCTGCGACCAATCGCAAGGCATCTCCGCTCATCTTCCAAGGTCAAACCATAGCCGGACTTGATCTCAACGGTTGTGACCCCTTCGTCCATCAGTAGCGCTGCTCGTATTCTTGTCAGTCTGAAAAGCTCATCGTCGCTTGTGTTGCGGGTTGCCATGACCGTGGCATTAATGCCCCCGCCGTTGCGTGAGATCTCCTCGTAGCTCGCACCATTGAGGCGCTGCTCGAATTCCGCGGCCCGGTGCCCGCCGTAAACCAGATGCGTATGGCAATCGACCAGTCCGGGGGTAATCAGTGCGTCGCCAAAATCGTGTTCTCCGGTTATGCGCGTCGACAGTTCTTGCGGGATCTGAGATGCCTTGCCCACCCACTTGATTTGATCGGCTGAAGTCAATATTGCGCCGGCGTCGATAAGTCCCCATCCACCGCCTTCGGTGAGCGTGGCGATACAAGCGCTGCGCCAGAGCACAAGATCGGATTGTTCGCTCTTCAATTCGAATATCCCAGCCAAAAACCAGCATTGCCACCGTCATCTGGTTCGAACCAACATTCCGTAGAGCCGAAGTCCCACAAAAGGGAAAACGCTTCCAGAATTAGCGTATTTCTGTTTGGTCGAGCGCCCCCATCGTTGTTGACGCCGAAGTGAAAGCGCCCTGAAGAGGTGGCGAAAAAGCCGCGCCGCGCAAACGGTTCTTGCCAACTGCTGTTCGCCTCTGCGAGGCTGATTGTGCCGGCGCCGCCGCGCGTCATCAGGTTGAGGTCCTGCGTTGGACCGCCGATCAGGCAACAATCTGGTCCGGCTTCGCCATCAAAACAAATCGGTGGATCGCCCAGCTTGACCAAAACTTCCCCGTTGGGAAAGCTCAGGCGCACGCCGGCGCCCTCTACAACCGCAAACCACCTTTCCACGCCGGGATAAGCAGAGAAGGGCCCATTTTTTTCGATGCATGCAAGACTGATTCTTAACGTCCAATCTACATCGGCCGGTATCGATAAAAGCGTGCGCGTTTCCCCGCCGCCATTCAGCCAAAGCTGCGGAACGACATCGCCTGCGCGCACCAGTATGCAATCGGATGGCGTGCTCAAAGGGGTCTCACCTTCTAACCGGGCGGCTGAAGGCGCACACCTCCATCGTCAGCGGCAAACAGCACGCCACCGTCAAAGTCTAGAAGAAGCAGACTGTATTCGACTAATATTTGGGC
>JANOEV010000454.1:0-7621 GCA_031413695.1 Burkholderiales bacterium | reverse complement strand
GAATACGTTTGTCACACCAAACTCCTTTTGGATTAGTCCACCTAGTTTAATGAGTCCACTCTTCTCAGTGGCATGATGACCACAGGCCATGAAGTTGATCCCAAGCTCTCTGGCGAGATAAATTGAAGGTTCTTCAGCTTCTCCTGTCAGAAACAGATCATAGCCCTCCTTAGCCGCTTGCACGATATATGACCCTGCACTACCAGTTATGGCTGCGATGCGCTCTACGGGCCTCTCATGGCCTCTGAAGGCTATAGGAACAACACCGAAGGTCTTGAACGCATTTCGGCGCATTTGTCCGAAGGTCTGGGCGACAGGAAGCTTCCCACCAGCACCAATTCCAGCGAAGGGAACGATATCGGCCATGGGAACTCCCATGCTGTGTGCAGCATTGACATTATTCCCGATTTCCGGGTGCGCGTCAAGAGCAAGATGATATCCCATGAGGCTAAGGTTGCCATCTTCAAGAGCGTCAAATCGTCCCTTGGTTCGGGGATCAATCAGTCTACTCTCAGTGTTCCAGAACATGCCGTGGTGAACAATCACCATCTGGCATCCCTGACGGGTTGCGGTCTTGAATACTTCACGGGATGCCGAGACAGCAAGACCAATCTTGCTAACTTTCTCCGATCCCTCAAACTGTAGACCCATCGGCCCGTAGTCGGGATAGTCGTGAAGCTTAAGCACATCGTTGCAGAAGGACACGATCTCGTTTCTCATACTACGTTCCGATGGTAGTAGTTCCTGCAAGGCTTAAAGAGATCCATGCTCTCTACCTCTCTGATATTCGTCCACTTCCACCCGATCATCTTATCAGGTTCAGCGATGACAGGGTTTCCACTCTTCCAGTCAGCGTAGTAGTGAAGCGTGACAGAGTGAGTCCCTTCGGGATGAATATCGTTAGTAACGTTTGAAAAGCTGACGTTCTCTACCTCAAGATCGTCACCCATCTCTTCTGCAAGCTCTCTAAGGGCTGACTCAATCGGATCCTCTCCATTGTCGATCCATCCACCAGGGACAGACCACTGACCTTCTCCGTCATCCCCCTTGCGCTGAATAGTGAGCAAGAACGGGATAGAGCCTTTAATGTCTCTACGCATAACATGAATCATCACGCCTGCGTGAACTCCGTTACACCATTTCTCCATCATCAGTTCCTTTCGTCCCAGATTCCAACACTTCGCCAATCGGCAATTACTTTAGTCTCACATGAAATTTCACGATGATCCTGGGCAGTCCCTTGCTTGGTAGCCATCCTCAGCTTCCTTGCGTCGATCATCGGGGAGGGATACCCTTTTAGGAAGGGAAGAAGGCGCTTACGAGCAGCCTCCATATCCGGGTTCGTATACGGTAGGTCTGAATACTCTTCGTTCTCAATTAGACTAGCCATGGATGGATTATAGCACCCATCCATGGCTATGTCAAGGTCAGCTATAGATGATAACGGTATCCTCCACCCGTGTAACATCCCCAACCAGTGAACTTAAACTCCCTATAGATAGCGAGCGCTGCCTGATACTGTTGCCAAGTGGATGCCCGTCCCGCGACCGATGCCGCACCGACAGGCTTGTATCCACGCCAGGATGAATGAGCGAAACCAAAGCCGCCCTCATACCCCTCTGAGTATGCATCCCATTGAACACCGTATTTACCATACGGCTGTTCACACGCTGCTATTGCGAACCATATTTTTGGCATCCAAGGTGGCCTGCCAGATCCATTTTCATAGACCTTCTTCTTTTCTTGCTCCCACGTCCAGTTCTTTGGGTACTTCTCTACTGGCGGTGAGGCTGCTGCATTGGAAACACTAGCTAGGGCAAATGTTAAAACCATGGCTAGTGTGACGAGTAAGCTTGCTTTCCTCATCTTTCTACCTCCGTTCGGTTTAATAAAACAAAAGAGGCCCGAACGAGTCGGTACCTCTAAATTGTCTTTATGTTCCATACATTATAGCACAGAACCAGGGTGTTTTACAGCCCAAATACCAACTTTACTGCTAGCGCACCCGCTGCCAGGGAAGTGAATACATACGCAAATAGACTTACCGACTGAATTGCAAGGTTCCACAACAGCAAGCGGTACAAACCGATATTGCCACCGCTGTTAACGTGGAAGGGAAATAGACGCTCCATTTACTGACTCCTGATTACACATTGAAGGTAGAGGTCATCCATTGCATCCTCTTCGGATACAAACAGACGCCCCTTTACGAGATGCTTCGGGGTTGTGGTCGAATGGGCATCAAACGAAATCTTCCCATCCTTCCAGGTGGTTGCGATTACCTTATATCCAATACTGAGGAAATCTTCTCTGTTGAACATAAGAGTAATTATATCAGACGATCTTCTTACTGTCAACAGGCTTGATCGGCCTGCCGAGGTTCTCTGCAATAAACCAAGCTGCTAATCCGACCATCACCGTGTACCAGACCGGATTCCAACCAGTCTCATCTTTAAATACACTTTGTGCTAACCGAAGCACATTTGAAATACCAATTGCAACCCAGAGGGCGATGAAAAAATTACTACGATACATTTGTAATTCCTTTCGTTTAGGTGTGAACGCCGCAGCGCTTGGGATCGTACTTGCCCTGTTCGTTGTGACAACCGCATCCGGTTACAGTGAGGATATGGCGCTTCTGCTCGTTGAGCCGAACCTTGACGGCCTTGGTTGCATTCCCCATCTTGGAGATGTACCAGTCACCGATAGTAGGGACTTCCTTATGTCCCGCCCATGCGAATCCAGGCGGCGGATCAGTGACAAGGTAGTATTCATCAGATACCGGGCGCATCTCAACAAAGACGTTCGGCCTGTTGGCCCAACGGTCTGCATCACCGTCCTCAAATCCCATGTACCACTCATCAGCCTGAGCCGCAAGGCGCTCCTCTAGAGCATAGCCTGTCTGGTAGCCTGCGTGATACTGGATATCAGAATCATCATTCATGCGACCACTTCCAGATCCTCAAAGATAAAGGCGCTCGGCCCATCGGGATAGTCGTTCCACCCATTGTTCTTGGGGTAACCGCTAAACTTGTCTAGACCTTCTGCCTCGGCCCACTGAACATAGACGTAAGGGCCATATCCCACAGCACAACCCAACTCGTCATCGTAGTCACAGTCAAGCTCATCAATGCTCATTACGGTACCAACCGTAGCATCCATGCAGATGACTTTCGTTCCGACACGAATCTCATGGCCGTCGAAGTCAAAGTAGGTATAGTCACTCAAGGGTGTCCCTTTCGTTTGTGTTCCTGTATTATATCACAGGAACACGCTCTTGTCAACGATAATTTCTAAACGATGCGGGTAGACCAGATAGAGTTGCCCCTATCCAGTATCCCAGGTTGTAAGTGAAGTTGTAAATCTTCTTGAACATTAGATCCCTGCCTTCTCAGTGAGTGTTTTGACCAGATCATCAATCGTTCCCGTGAACTTCTTGAGGAGGCTCATATCGCCCTCTCCCCACTCGGCAATGTAGGGAACCGATGCGTTCCGAACGTCGTAGCCAAGGATTCCGAGAGTCATCACAGTGGCACTCTCAACGATGACTTCAGCCTCGCCGCGACCGTAATCGGTGTAGTTGATATCTCCGTAAGCGTGTGCAAGCTCATGGACGAGGGTGCGAATGATGGAGTTGCCGCTGAGGTTCTTGTTAACGATGATCTCGCGGTTAACGAAGTCACACCAACCCTGTGCCTCGCCAGTGTCATCCTGGTAGCGGATAATGAAGCCAAGCTCTCTGGCGAATCCCTCAAATGCCGGGAGGAAGTCAATCAGATCGTCGCCCTCAATGTCCCGCATCTCGCTCGGATCAACAGGCTCAGGTGCGTCAGTGTCGCTAATGTCGTAGACGTACACGACCTTGTAGAATCCGACACGGCGCTTCGGCTTGCCATTCTTGTCATAAACGAGGTTGCCGTTCTCGTCCTTCTCGTTAATGAACTGAGGGGCGAAAATCGGGAGTGCCTGCGCGTCATCGTTGAGCGTAACTCCATCCTTCTCCCACTGTTTCTTACCGTGGACGAGGGTGGCATTGCGCTTGCGCGACCAGATCATCAGGGAGTTGTGCAGGCTGTACTTGGAAAGATTCTTGCGACCAAACTTGATCCAGTTCGTCCAATCCTCCTGCGAGGTAAGCTGCGAGAATGCGTCCTCAAGAAGCTGCTTCTGCTCAGCCTGCTTCTGGGCCTTCCACTCTTGCTTCTGCTCTGCGGTGAACTTTGTCTTAGTAGCCAAGGTTTCCCTTTCGTTGATAACTGTATCATATCACAGCTACGATTGCTTGTCAAGCTTGGTAAGCAGGGATCGGTGGTACTCGTTGTCTTTTCTAACTCTTTCAAGCTCATGGTGATTGTGACACATGCCAGGAATAATATATCCTAGTCTCCTTTTGTTTGAAACACTCTTACAAAAGGGGCATCGCAAAATTAGGCTAGCCACTTACCTCTGTCTCCATGCAGGAACAGCTATTCTCTTACAGTGGTCACACATATAGATCAGGCTGACATAATCGGCTCGATCAGGAGTGACCCTGAGAGGCTTCATAAGCCTCTCTAGGCCATTCTTGTACTTATCCCTAGCGCAACCTTTGCTCTTGCACTGATAGGACTTAAGAAAGGGATGTGGTTCCCAGGTGTAATTGGTGTTAGTCGGCATAATCGAACTCGACGGCCTTTCCTGTTTTGACGATTTCAATTTCTCCGTCCTCAAGGATGATTCCCCAAAGACCAGTTCCCCACTTCCCTCCTCCGTCAATGCACCAATGCTCAGTGCCATAAGCAGGGTACTCTTCCTTAACAGGCCCATCAAACTGCGGGGAGTGTCCTACAATCTGATTGATCCTTTCGTTGCGGGACTCCCTCCAATCATTCCAGAAGATGCTACCTCCGTTGTAACTATTCCCTCCACGGCTGGAAGAGATATCATCGAAGAGAGGAACCCTAGAACTCTCAGTCTGAGCAAACTCCCACTGGAAGGTAATCGCTTCAAGGGCGTCCTGCTCAGTGTAGAATCCCCATCGCTCACCAAGACCAGCGTGGACGACAAGGTAATCCTCTACCTGAAAGGCCGGAACCAGAAGTCCTGTTGCCTCAAGCTTTAGAAGCTCAAGGATAAGCTCTCGGTCATACATGCGGAGTCCCTGGAATGAGGGGCCACCCATGAAAGCATACTCATGGTTGCCGATAGCAATCCTATCGAACCAGTCTCTCGCGTACTCAAGACAAAGGAGGTCGCCTGCTCGGTTATGGTCACCGTCGATCAGGTCGCCCACAGAGTAGAGCTTAATCGTCTCGCGGTTGATTCGCTCGTTGTACTCGTTGATGACGTGCTGCTCGATGAGAAGATTTCGAAGCTGATCGAAGTTTCCATGAACATCGCCAATGATTAGATTTTTCATATACTCTTATTATATCATCTTTTTGCGTGTTTGTCAAATAGATCACACTTGCAACTTCCTCTTTCTTGACAAACCTTGCCTTCTAGTCGCTTCTCTAGTAGCTCTGAGTGATGCCAGCCTATAGAGGTACAGTTTACATAACAATCCGTAAAATCTTCGTGAGTTAGTTCCCTTCCTAGTCGAGCTTCTAAGCAAGGGATACATAGCATCCCTCTTTTATGTGGGACGGCCTGCACCCAAAGATCAGTATTAATCATGTAGTAATTACCGGACTCTTGGGTTTCAATCCCGCAGTCCATACAATCTACGTTGCCCATTAGAAGTTTTTGATCTGGACGCCGCCCTGAGCAGATGCAGCCTTTTCAATTCGCTTCTTGGCTCTCCACTTCTTGACCCTCTCATACATGTAAGCAGACCAAGCTTGGCTGCACTCGATACAACCGCAGCCATAGTTGTTATAGCTGCTAGCGGTACCGTGGACAGCCTTACCCGGTAAGGAGATAGGTTCTGAACTGCGTTCGGTCTTAGCCATTAGATATCCATCGCGCATCGGTTGGAGCAACCTTTACAGCAGTTGCACTTTTTCTCATAGTCGTTATTGATTTCTTCAGCGTAGGGACAGGAGTGAAGGTACGGAGTCCCTTTTGGTTCTCCGCACTCTTGACATTCACTATTCTCAAGCAGACTCGCCATTATAGAACATCCTTCCTGCATAGTTCGTATACGGGCCGTACTCCTTGATGTTCCCCATCATGCGGGATGATGCAGGAGCGTTAGCAGAATGGACGGCCAGAGTCTTAGTGGGCCAGATATTATGCATGTGCATCCATAAGACAACATGGTTGCCGTTCTTCTCAGCCTCGTTTAGACGGGCTACATAAATTTTCTGATCCAATCCCTCCATCTCAGCGAGAGTCATCCCCTGAAAGGCGAGGTCATGGTCAAGGGAGGCGTCTGTGAATTCATCATCCAAGTTGGAGAGAATCTCAACAGCCTCATCGTAACTTTTCGCCCAAACCCAACCCTCGGGTGGAGTCCGAACATCATCTAGCCAAAGTTTCATAGTTTCCTTATTGTATCAGATTTTCGAAGTTCTGTCAACATTTCCCTTACAATATCTATAGCGTCAGCTAAATCTTCTGCTCCAATCCCCTCACTGAGATAGATATCAGCTATATCAACAAACTGTTCTGCCATTTCAAAGAGGGCGACTGTTTCCTGTTGATTAAGGCCAGAAGCCACTCTAGGCTTCGGTGGCGGCAGCGGCATCCCTGCTTTAACTGTATAACCGCTCATATTCATTCACTTGCCTCCTTAATCTGTCCACACTTGGTACATTTCATTCTGGCAATCCTCAACATGGGTTTCCCGTCCTTCCTCAACTTACGGGGTCGAGGATCTGGATTCTCAAAATCCCAATTGTGTTTTGGCCTACCAGTTAGTCTGGATTTCTTACACGGCTTCCACTCAAGACGTGCGCGTTCCTGTTCTGCCGTCTCATACCACTCATGGGCAGGATCCCACATCACATCACATTTCATCTGCTGCTTGATTAGACTAGCCACGACTGCACCTCCACCGATGGAGCCGATTTCGCGTAGCTTTGTACCTCTTATAGAATGGCCACCACAGCAGCCAACAACCAGGGAACCAACGATGGTTGACAGGCGGAAAACTGAACCACCACCATCTAGACAATTATATCCCTCAGCTTTACAGGCTTGTAGTCCATCATCTCAATGCTTACATTGATGTACTTGTGGCTGCGCGTGTCAAGATCCGAATGATGATCGTTGTTGTGAATATGACCGTGAACATTCAGATCCCAGGTACCGATCCGCTCTGTGTCAGGGTAGTGACTAAAGAGAATGCGAGTCTGCCCAAAGGTCTGAATGAACTCAGGAACCTCAGTGAAACCAATCTTGGCAAGCTGTGCGGTCTTGAGCTTATCATGGTTGCCCCGGATGAGGTACTTCTTCCCAGGGAGGCGTGAAGCAATCTCGCTAGCTTCATTAATAAGCACCTGATTGAACCAGACCATAAGGTCACCAAGATGCAGAACCTCGTCCTGTGGCCCGACGATCTCATGCCAATTCTTCTCCATGAGTCTGTCGTGGTGCATGGGACGGTTGCAATACTTGATGATGTTCTTATGAAGCCAGTGTGTATCACTGACGATGTAGGTATCTAGAGAAATCTCCATGACGTTATTATAACACAACC
>JANOEV010000453.1:0-12330 GCA_031413695.1 Burkholderiales bacterium | reverse complement strand
GCGTTGCGATTGTGCGAGAGAAAAATATCAGGGCTTGGAAACAATTGTGGGGGCTGGCGCTGATTGAAGGGTCGAACGCTGATTGGGTCGATCTAATACTTCCTCACCAGTTACAACAACGACTACAACGCCATTTTGCGAAATACAAGGCTGGGGCCCAGTCCACCCACCCTCTAGCCATACCGTCGTCCCAGCTCATTTACGCACCTGCGGTGGGACGACACGAGCGGCAACCACCCGTTCATCACAACCGCTTGACACCACCCATATTGGGTATGATAATGCCCAATATGGGCATTACTAAAAAACCTGCTGCTGCAAAAACCCGCAGAGTCTCGGCCACACAGCGGGCAGCCGTCAAGAAAACGCCGGTTGCACGTGATGCCGTCGCGGCCTATCGTGTGCCGGGCATTGATGCCCGGACGCGCACACCGGTCGCGTCGTTCACCGCCAGCGCGATGGCCGACGCGCTCTTCACCACCACCCAGCAGCGCGTTTTGGCGCGACTGTTCGGTTTACCGGATCGGAGCTTTTTTGCCAACGAGCTCATCGGCTTGACTGGCTCCGGCTCGGGCGCAGTACAGCGTGAGCTTGCGCGGCTCGAGGCGTCGGGTCTGGTGACGGCGAATTGGATCGGTAATCAAAAGCACTATCAGGCTAACAAAGATTGTCCGATCTTTGGTGAGATCTTGGGCATCGTGCAAAAAACGGTTGGCGTGGTCGGGCCTTTGCAAGTCGCATTGCAACCATTGGCTGCGCAGATTCGCGCGGCATTTGTGTATGGTTCGATTGCAAAAAATGAGGACACCGCCAGCAGCGATATCGATGTCATGGTAATCAGCGATAGCCTTGGTTATGCAGACGTTTTTTCGGCGGTTGAGGCGGCCACGGCGCAGTTGGGTCGGCCGATAAACCCAACCTTGCTCACCGTTGCCGAGGTAAACAAGCGCGTCAAGGCTGGTGCGGCATTTATGACACGGGTGTTGGCGCAACCAAAAATCTGGCTGATCGGTGGCGAGCGTGACCTCGGCGTTTGAAAATCTCACAGGCGAAAAGCTGGCGCTGATGGTTGGGAAGATGCCGCCCATTTCGTCTGAACGTTAAGCGGTTGCTGCAACTGGTTTTGGTCGTCGCCCCAGCGCAGGCTG
Organism: Burkholderiales bacterium; assembly: GCA_031413695.1. Taxonomy (GTDB): domain Bacteria; phylum Pseudomonadota; class Gammaproteobacteria; order Burkholderiales; family Usitatibacteraceae; genus UKL13-2. The sequence continues at coordinate 11,182 of JANOEV010000453.1, read as the reverse complement.
GGGCCCAGTCCGCACCATGACTGACTAATGTATTTTTGTTTGTGTATCGCTGACACCAGCTGGAAACAAGTGATGTTGGATGGGCTGGGTCCCAGCCTTCGCTGGGACGACGGGACACCCACCCTCTAGCTAAATTCAAGCGGTCAACCCCAACGCCGTCGTATCATTTACACATGACACCCAACCTCCCCGCTGCCGACGAACCCTTCGGCCACAACCTGCGCCGCCACTGGTCACTCGATCCCGCGATCCACTTCTTAAACCACGGGTCATACGGCGCGACACCGCGTATCGTGCAGGCCGCACAGTCGCAATGGCGTTCACAAATGGAAGCCGAGCCGGTGCGGTTTATGCAGGACGAATTGCCTGACGCGCTCACCGCAGCCGGGGCGGCGTTGGCCGGGTTTGTCGGTGCGGCAAAAGATAATCTGGTGTTGGTCGAGAACGCGACGGCCGGGGCGAACGCGGTGCTGCGCGCGATCAATTGGCGGGCGGGGGATAAGGTGGTGATTGCGAATCACGGCTACCCGGCGCTCAAAAACACGCTGCGCTTTTTGGCGGAGCGCTATCAGTTGCAGGTGATTGAGGCGAATGTGCCGTGGCCGATCAACGATGCCTCTGCCGTGGTTACGGCTTATCTTGAAGCCATCAAAGGTGGCGCGCGCATGTTGGTTGTTGACCATATTTTTTCGCCGCTGTCGATCGAGACACCATTGGCCGAGATCGCCGCAGCGTGTCGTGCGCAAGGCACACAGTTGTTGGTCGATGGCGCACACGCGCCGGTGTTGCTGCCGTTGGATATCGAGGCGCTGTTTGCCAGCGGTGTCGATTGGTACGTGGGCAATTGTCACAAATGGTTGTGCGCACCGAAGGGTGCGGCGTTTCTGGCGGCGGCACCACACGCGCAGGCGGGGCTGCACCCGACGGTGATCTCGAATTATTACGGCGAAGGTTTTCAGCGTGAATTCAGCTGGTGCGGCACCGGCGATTTCTCCGCAAAGTTGTCGATACCTGCCGCGATTGATTTTGTCGGGGCGTTGGGGGTTGCGCGTTACCGGTCACACTTGCGCACCCTCGCACATACGGCGGCGCAAATGATCGCCGATGCGTGGGGCGTAACGTTGCCCGCGCCACTGTCGATGTGCCATTCGATGATGACCATTCCGTTGCCGATTGATGAACCGGCAAGCGCCGAGGGTGTCGCGCGTTGGCGCATGACGCTGTTGCGCGAACACGCCATTGAAGTGCCGATTCACCCGATCAACGGCAAGCTGTACGTGCGCATTTCGGCGCAGGTGTATAACGAGATGTCAGATTACGAGAAGTTGGCGCGGGCGTTTCAACGCAAGGTGTAGCGCCGCTTTCGAATACCGGGCAATACCCCCCGATCACGGAGACCACTCATGGCGTGGATCATCAGCAAATACTTCATCACCGCCGCAATGGTGGTGCTCATTTCAGAAATCGCCAAGCGCAGTGATCGTCTCGGCGGGTTGATCGCGGCGTTGCCGTTGGTTACCGTGCTGACGTTGATATGGCTGTATGTCGAAGCGCAGCCCACCGAAAAAATTGCCAATCACGCGTGGTACACATTCTGGTATGTGGTGCCGACGTTGCCGATGTTTTTGCTGTTTCCGGTTTTGTTGCCCCGGCTCGGCTTCTGGTGGACGCTGGCCGCGTCGGTGGTGATTTCAACCGTATGCTTTGTGGTGTTTGCAGCGGTGGTGAAACGCTTTGGGGTGGTGCTTTGGTGAGGGTTTTTACGCGTCGCCACGTCCTCACTAAAAAGAAGTCGCATGAAACCTGATGCCGTTGCGACGCCGCCGATGCCTGACCGGCAGGCCGCCGAAGCGCTGGTTGCGCTGCACAAGCTGATCGCCGTCGCCGGCTGGCAACCGGTTGTCGGACGAACCCAGGGCATTCGGGCTGACGGCACAACGTTTGATGCACCCTATCCCGTTTATGCAAGTGAAGTTCACGCGTTGGTCAAGGCGGCTGCCGCACCGTGCTGGCAGGTTGTTGGATATGACCCTGTTAGCGCTGTGAACAAACTGCGCAATCCGCAGTTTGTTCGTACAGCCGCACTCGCCGATATGCCCACGTTGCTGACGGTGTTCGTTCGCGGTGAACGGTTTGTTGATGGATTTTGGGCAGGCGAGATCACAGACGGCACCATCCAGCGGGTGCTCGAGCGACTCGAAACGCTGCTGGCCGACCCCGCCATTGCCTGGGCGACGTAGGTCGGGCAAACCGAATGCTAGCGCGTCAACCGATGCATCAAAATCGCCGCGCGAATCGCGTTGCGCTCGATCGATTCCGGGTTCAGATACTCGCCCGGTGAATGTGAACCACCGCCTGACGCGCCCAAACCATCAAGGCAATCGACAAACGGCGCGACGAATTGAATGTCACCCGCGCCGCGCGTGCTGGGTGCGGTGAGCTCAATTTTGCCGAGGCCGGCGTCTTCGCTGGCTTGTGCATACACCTTGAATATCGCCATGTTGCCGTCGGTCGGTGCCATCGGCGGGTAGGACTCGCTGAAGTTTACCGTCGCGCTGGTGCCGTTGAGGTTATTGCCGACAATCGCAGTCATGCGTGCGCGCACCCGGTCGCGCTGCTCGTGGGTGAGATAACGCAAGTCGCCGGTGATGATTGCCTTCGGCGGGATCACGTTACGTTTGCCCGCTGCCGTACCCTTCGATAGAACGTCGTCGTATTCCACGTCGGTGCCCACCAGCATCAACCCCACGCTATAGGTGAGATTGGGCTCTTGCAGCTCTTCGCGAAAGGCGTTGAGGATGCGTGCGGCTTCGTAGCCTGCGCCATAACCTGCGATCGGACCAAACACACCAGACGAGTGTCCTTGCCGCCCGGTGACGTTGACCGTCCAGCCACCGGATGCGCGGCGCGCGATGGAGGCGAATTCGGTGCCGTTGACGTCACGAATCATGCCTTCGAAGGCGAGCGCGACGTCGCTCTGTTTGGCCAGCGCAATCATGTCGGCGCGTGCTGTGGCAATCGGCGCGCCGACGCGTTCTTCATCGCCGCTGAAGATCACTGAAATCGTTGCGTTGTCGAGCGTGCCGGCGGCCTGCATGGCACGTAATGCTTCGATGATGATGACGTTGCCGCCTTTCATATCCGATACACCCTGGCCGGCAATGCGCCTGCCGTCGGGTTTCCACGGCGCAACCACGCTGTCTTTTTCAAACACGGTGTCGAGGTGGCCGATCAACAGCAGGCGTTTTCCCTTGCCCTTGCCAACCCTTGTGGCAACAAGATGTCCCGCGCGCAGCATCTCCGGCGGCATCTCGATCCATTTGGTGGTGAAACCAAGCGCATCCAGTTCGGCGCGAAATAGTTTGCCGACCTCACGCACACCGTCGTGGTTCATGGTGCCGCTATTAATGTTGACGGCCTTTTCCAGCAGCGCAAGTGCGGCTGGGCTGCGTGCCTTGATGGATGTCGCCATTTTTTGTTCTGCTGGCGCAAGCGTTGATGCATGCGCCGCCGCCGCGGCGACGGCCATACAAAAGAGGGTGCTGGCGAGTAAACGCGTCATGTTTTATTCCGGGTGGGTTGGATTTTTTTGTTGCGCAACAAAAAAAACTACTTCGTGCGCCGATGCCTTCTGCCAAAGTTCAGCGATTTCCCGGCGAGCAGAGTCTCAACCAGGAAACACAACAGCGCCAGCACAAAACACGCCACGCCACTCATGAATGTCCAGGGCACCAGGGAGCTGGTGCGGACGGCGTTGGTCTCGCCGAGGAACAGCGTCATCACGGTTGCCGCAATCATGGTGGCGGCGAGCGTGAGCGTGGTAACCGCCAGATTGACCAGCCGCCCGCGTTGGCGCAACAGTTTGAGTTCACGACGCACATCCTCTTCGTGCGGCAGCGCCTCGCCAGCCGCCTGGGCGTCGAGCTTTTCTTCGAGCGTGCGGCCACGGTCGATAATGCGGGCGAGGCGGCCGGCCAGCGCGCCGATCATGGCGGCGATGGCGGTGAGCATAAACACCGGCGCAACCGCGAGTTGGATGCTGTGTGCGACGGTGTCTAGCATATAAACGTTCCGGCCCGGGTGGTGCGGCGATGGGTGGGGCGTTGGTTGTCAGCGCCCGATCGGCGCGAGACAATCAGCGCAGGTGTTTGTCAAAAAAGATGTTGGTGCGATCCCACGCCAATTTGGCGGTGGTGGCGTCATAGACTTCCGGCCGTGCATTATTAAAAAATGCGTGGTCGGCATCGTAGCGGTGAATCTCGGCTTCATGGCCGTGCGCCTTGATGGTGTCTTCAAACCCATCAACCGCCGCTTGTGTGCACCAGTCATCGCGATTGGCGAAATGGCCTTGAAACGGCGCCTTGATGTCGCCCGGCGCGGCAAACTCGGCCGGTGGGATGCCATAAAAACAAACCGCCGCATCAACACCCGGCACATGCACCGCCGCGGCAATGGTCAGTGCGCCGCCCATACAAAAGCCGACCACACCGACCCGGGAGACCGCGCCTATTGGTGATTTGCTGCCGAGCACGTGCAGGTAATACACCGCGCCGCGAATATCCTGTTGCGTCGCGCCGGGAAAATCAAGACCGTTCATCATGTGGCCGGCTTCGTCGGCATCCTTCGCGACCCGTCCGGCGTAAAGATCCGGCGCGAGCGCGTTGTAGCCAACAGCGGCAAATCGATCTGCCACCGATTTAATATGGTCGTTCAGACCCCACCACTCCTGAATCACCACCACGCCGGGTTTGCCGTCTCCGGCGCGCGCCAGATAGCCCGAGGTCTGGCCGCCGTCCGGCCGTGTGTATTGAATAATGTCGCCCATGATTGCCCTATATGTTGAAAACCGGTTATGCGTACTTTAATGCAGGTAGCCGGTGCACGGGCGGTGGCGCGTCAGTTTAATTGCTGCGTTGGCGAATAGATGCCCGGCGGCGCATTGTGCGCAACGTTTGCCGGCGGCAATGCGGGGAACAAAGCGCCGGCGTGAGGGGCCCTGGCTAGGGCGTCAGAAACTGTTGCATACGGCCGATCTCGTCGTCGAGCGCACGTTTAAAAACGCGCTCCTTCGGTGCGCGGCCATTGACGTAACCAAGCTCGGTGGTCAGCGCGCCGTCCTGCATGGCCACGTTGGCCCAGCCGATGATGTGTTCGCGCCACAACATCGGCAACGCGTAATAGCCGAGCTTGCGTTTGGCGGGCGGGGTGTAGGCTTCAAACCGATACGCCCATCCCCACAGTAACTCAAAACGTTTGCGATCCCAGACAATCGGGTCAAACGGCGCGAGCAACCGCAGTTCTTCGTCCGGCGCGTGGTGACCAGCACCAACCTTGGCACCCGCCGGCCAGTACCAATCAATACCGTCGATGCGCGTGTGATGCAAACGCGTTTTGGCGCGTTGCACCGCCGCCGCCTTGATGTCGCCGCGCCACTGCGGTGCACCAAAACACAGCCGCCCGACCAGCGACGAAAACGCACTTGCCTGTAATGGTGCGTATTTCTGAATCACCACGTCGACCAACACATCAAGCGCGGCGCGTTGTTGTGCCGGAGTTGGTGCCGATGAATTTTTAACAACCGGCGGCGCATACAGCCGGATGCCTTTTTCGCGGCGCGCCACGCGCAACATGCCGCGGTAATGCATGCCGTCGAGCAACTTGGTGGTGGCGTTGGAGGTCCCGCCCCAGTTGTTGGCGGCGCGGCCATGGTCAAAATGTGCATCAACATCACGTGGATGCGCCATGCCACGCGTCGCAACAAAATCGAGAATGGCGGCGGCGCGTTTGTTGGTGGCGGCGTTCCAGATGGTGCGCGGTGTGCGTGGATGCATCAGCGCATGGATGTCGCGCGGCAAAAAGCCGTAGTTCACAAAAAAATATTCTTCGATGGCGAGTGTCGGGTAGCGCTTTTCCAGGTCGCCGGCGCGATAGTTTTTGACGCGATGTCGCAGCGTCAAATCCTGCGCCCGTGCCGGCGCCCGAATCGGGTCGGCCTGCACAAAGCCCAGCAGCTTGATGGCACGCGCCAACGTGGTCGGGGCAAACAGGGTATTGCCGACCGCGTAACGGCGCAGATCATCGAGTGAAATGGCGGGCGGTGTTGGCACGGGTCAACCAAAAAAGGCGGGTTTTAATTGTTTGGGTAATTTCTTCACGGCCGCCTCGGCGGCGGATGCGCTGCTGCGGTCGGCAAAGGTTTTGATGGCAACCACCCGTGTCGGCGGATTGGCGCGCGTGTAGCGTGCGCCAACGCCGGCCAGATGTTCGTTGAAGCGGCGCTCGAGATCGGTGGTGATACCCGTGTAGTACGCGCCGCTTTCACATTCGAGCAGATACAGGATCCACATAGGCTATGAGGTGCAATAAGGGCGGGCGGTTTGGGGCACTTTGGTCTGAAAAGGCGCGCGGAATAAGGGGTTTGCTATTTAGATGCGGGTTAAAACCTTGTCGTCCCAGCGCATTTTGGTAACTAAGCTGGAATGACGGCTAATTTGAGGTTTTTAGAAGTTCCCTCTTATTCGTGGTGGTAGCGCGTCACGCGTTCGACTTCATTTTTTGAACCCAGCACCACCGCAACGCGTTGGTGCAGCGAGGTCGGCACAATATCCAGAATACGTTCGCGCCCGGTGGTGGCGGCACCGCCGGCCTGCTCGACAATCATCGCCATCGGGTTGGCCTCGTAGAGCAATCGCAAGCGGCCCGGCTTGGAAGGATCTTTGTTGTCGCGCGGGTACATAAAAATACCGCCGCGCGTGAGAATGCGAAACACGTCGGCGACCATCGAGGCGATCCAACGCATGTTGAAATCTTTTTCGCGCGGCCCGGTCTTGCCGGCGAGCAACTCGTCGATGTAACGTTTGACCGGCGGTTGCCAGTGCCGCATGTTCGACATGTTGATGGCGAATTCACCCGTGTCGGCGGCGATCTGCATGTTTTCCTGGGTCAATACAAACGAGCCCAGCTCACGATCGAGCGTAAAGGTGTGCACACCGGCACCGATGGTCAACACCAACACTGTCGAGGGACCATACACCGCGAAGCCGGCACACAGCTGGCTGGTGCCGGGCTGCAGAAAATCCTGCTCGGTTGGTGTGACCACGCCTTCGGGGCATTTTAGTACCGAGAAAATCGTGCCGACACTGACGTTCACATCAATATTCGACGAGCCGTCGAGCGGATCAAACAACAACAAATATTCGCCCTTCGGATAACGGTGTGGAATCGGGTGCGGGTGTTCCATTTCTTCGGATGCCATCGCCGCCAGATGTCCGCCCCATTCGTTGGCTTCGAGCAAAATTTCGTTGGCGATCACGTCGAGCTTTTTTTGCGCCTCACCCTGGATATTGCCGGCACCCTGGTCCCCCAGATTGCCGGAAAGATCACCTTTGCCGACGTTGATCGAAATCGCCTTGATCGCACGCGATACGACTTCAATCAATAAACGCAAATCAGCGGGCACCACGTTGCGGTTGTATTGTTCGTCGATCAAAAAACGGGTCAGCGTGACTTTTTTCATGTTGTTGTGTTTGATTATTTTGCCGGCGCGGCTGGTGTTTGTTTTGCCAGGATATTCAGACGCGCCTCCAGTCTGGCGACATCGTCACGCAGGGTTTCGTTGTCGCGCGCCAGCGTTTCCAGATCGTCCCGGGTGATAAAGGCGTTTCGTTCGTGCACCAGATATTCGGCGACGTTTTCGGCGAAGCGTTGGCCGGCTTCATCGCGCACTGCCGCCAGCGATTTGGCGCCGCCAACAATACGGTGCGAAATAATGTCGGCGTTGCGGCCGCCACCGAGTAACCGGCTCAAATCTTCTTCGATATCCCACTCAACATTGCGCGCGATGTTCGACAGCAGTTGCGCCAATTCCGTGTCGCCGTCAAAAACGATTTCACGATAGGCGGCCTCATCTTTTTTCAGTAGGCGGGGGATGGCGGCCGGCGGGATACAAAAACTGACATTGGCGGGATTGGTGTCGGCTGCCGCTGCATCGGCGGGGGCGGCCGACGGCTCGACGCTGCCGGTCTGCGAAATACGCAGCGACACCGCCAGCGGCCCCACTGCAACATTTATTCGGGCACCGGCATGGCGGGCGAGCTTCTCACCCGCCAGCGGGTAATCACCCAGCACCCGGTTGATGATTTTTGCGGCCACCGTATTGGTGGCGTTGGTGGCGTTGGTGGCGTTGGTGGCGACATTCGACATGTTGCCATTATGACAAAGACTGACATCGGCCTCTCGCATATCGCTTAACCCCTTCCATCAACAAAAAACCCGTTTACGTTGCCGTAAACGGGTTTTGCTGTTTGGGAGACAAACTAGGCGAGCTGCTGAATGCCGGCAAGTTTCCAGGTGGCGTTGTTGTCCGACAAATCCTTGACCACATTCCAGACTTCGTCAAAACCCTCGGCTTGTTCGCCGTCTTCACGAATCACGCCGGTGTAACGCACGCTGGCGATGGCTTTGTTGTTTTCGATAATGACTTCAATGACGCGTGCGTCGACCGATACCACTTCGGTTTTTTGGATGCTTGTGCCGCGCTCTTGAAACTGCAATGAAATTTCGCCGAACATTTCCGGCGTGGCGAACTCGCGAATGTCGTCGTAATCTTTGGCGTCGTTGGATGCTTGCAAACGGATAAAAGCGGCTTTTGAATTGCGTTCGAATGGTGCCACGTCAAAATCAGCGGGAATGCGTGGATTCGCGGTGGCGGCATTGATTGCTTCGGGTGACGCGTTACCTGATGACAAACGGCTGCCGATTTCGGGTGTGGCGGTACGGGCGCTGGCGGTATCAATCGGCTGTGGTGCCGGACGATCGGTCGCCCCGGGTGTTGCAGCGGCATATTCCATGTGGTTGCCCGCATTGATGCCCGCATTTCCTGCTGATGCCTCGGCGAGCTTTTTGCGCATAAACATCCGTACCAGCATGAATGCGCCGATGGCCAGACCGATGATCAAGAGAACGTCGAAGAATTTGATGCCGTCAAACGCGCCGCCCATAAACATCGCGGCGAGCAACCCGCCGGCGGCGATACCGGCCAACGGGCCGAGCCATCTGCTCATGCCGGATGCCGGCTTGGCGGCGGCAGCGGCGGTTGCTGCGGCGGCACCGGCGGCGGCGGGCGCGGCGGCCGGCGTACCGGGCGTGGCGGTTGGTGGTGCCGGGGTCGCGGCGGGTGGGGTCGGATTATTTTTCACCGAATCGCGCTGCATGCCGGTTGACTTGCCGCCGCCGAGACGCTTGCGCGCGTCTGCGTCGGGCACATAAAGCATGCTGCCGATGGTGAAAACAGCGATGATGATGGTTGCCAGAAGTGATTTCATGGTGCGCCTTATTGAATCAATGGGGGAAGACGGACGGCAAAAGCGGGCTAACAACAACGTACTAAGACTGTGCGTCATTATGACCATCCTGGCGAAAAAAGATTCGTGAATTTCAGGATATCTTTGCGGTCAATTCCCCTATGAAAAACAGGGTTGATGCCGGCGCGAGCGCCGCGCTGCCATTGGCCGCTAACTCACGCCTTGAAACCGCGATGTAGCGCGACCACCCCGGCCGTCAAATTCCAGTATTCAACATTGGTCAGCCCGGCGGTTTGCATCATGGTCTTCAGCGTTTCCTGATCCGGATGCATACGAATCGATTCGGCGAGGTATTGATAACTCGCCTCATCCTTGGCGATGAACTTGCCGAGTTTTGGCAGCAGCCCAAACGAATACACGTCGTAGGCTTTTTCAAGTGACTTGTGCACTTTCGAAAACTCCAGCACCAGCAGCCGCCCGCCGGGCTTTAGCACCCGCGTCATTTCCGCCAATGCCACATCTTTGTGGGTCATGTTGCGCAGCCCAAAGGCAACCGTCACCAAATCAAACGATTCGCTGGCGAATGGCAGTTTTTCACCATCGGCCAGCGCGCTTGGTGTGGCCAGACCTTTGTTGGCCAGGCGATCACGCCCAACCTTGAGCATCGCCTCATTGATATCGGTTTGCCAAACGTTGCCGGCACCGGCGCGCGCGGCAAAGGCGATCGCCAGATCTGCGGTCCCGGAGGCCACATCCAACACGTTTTCGCCCGGCTGGACGTTGGCCAGATCAACAGTGAATTTTTTCCAGATGCGGTGCATGCCACCGGACATCAGGTCGTTCATCAAATCATAGTTCGACGCGACCGACTGAAAAACGTCACGCACGCGGCCGGCTTTTTCCGCCTCATCGACCTGTTTGTAACCAAAATGGGTTTGACTCATTGCTGTACCTTCGCGTTGGTGCGCAAAACTTCGCTGTAGGCGGTCACGTGTTCGATTTTCCATTCTGATGCACCGACCGCGGTGGCGCGCCGCGCCAGTTGATAGGTGGTATTAAATTGTTGCGCCGGGCCGCTTTTTGTCTGAATGGTCCAGGCGAGGTCGGCCAGAAAAAAGTTGTCGCCCTGTTCAAGGCTGGTGTTTTCGCTGTAATGCGCGTCGACAAAACCACCCTCGCGGTAAATCTGACAAAGCGCGTCGTTGTTGGCCATCAGCGCGTCGATATCCTGAAACAAGCCCGCGCTGGCGTGGCTCGAAATCATCGACGGCAGCTGGTAATGCGCGGTCACGGCGCGGCCGTCGAGACGGTTAAAGGCGTCGCGGTAGGAATCAAAAAAGGCACGGATTTCTGCGGGCATGGTTGCGCTCATTAACCTTAGTCACGTTTTGCGCCGGCGCGCTCAAGCCGCGCCAGATAGGTTTGCCAATAATTGTGCTGGTTCACGCCGAGGTCGTGCAAATAGTCCCAGGAATAAAGTCCGGTGTCGTGACCGTCGGAAAAGGTCGGCTTGATGGCGTAGGTGCCGACCGGATCGAGCGCAGTGATTTCCACCAGACGTTTGCCGACTTGCAGGACTTCCTGGCCGGGTCCGTGCCCGCGCACTTCTGCCGAAGGCGAATAAACGCGCAAGAACTCACAGGAAAGCCGGAAACGATTACCGTCATCAAACGCGACTTCGAGTTCGCGGGACTTTTGATGCAAGGTGATTTCGGTGGGGCGCGGTGCGGTTGACGACATGGGTGTTGGATAGATTGAAGAGGTTGCAATGATACCCGCTCGGCAGAAATCGACGCGCACCTTCCGAATCTGTCACATAAGCTTCACAAACCTGAAATATCATATCGACATGAATCCCACCATCCTAGTCGTCGAAGACG
>JANOEV010000452.1:0-1719 GCA_031413695.1 Burkholderiales bacterium | reverse complement strand
ACATCAAACTCAACCGCACTGTAGCCATGATGCTGCGCCATCTTCATGCCGGCAAGTGTGTTCTCGGGGGCAAGTGCGCCGCCGCCGCGGTGGGCAAACAAGATTGGGAAAGGCCAAAAATTCATATGCACCTCACACCATCAGTGATTGCGCCGCGACGATACAGGCAATCGAAAACACCGCGGCCAGCAGGTCGTCAAACATGACACCAAACCCACCCTTGATCTTTCGATCCGCCAAACCAATCGGCCACGGCTTGACGATATCAAACAGACGGAACAACAAAAATGCGCACAATATCCACCAGATTGTTTTTGGCGTGAAGGCCAGCACCAACATAAAGGCGACAATTTCATCGATGACAATACCGCCATGATCCGATACACCCAGCGTCTTGCCCGTCACGTTGGATGCCCAAATGCCGATCAAGAACGAAAACACAATCACTGCGCCGGTCACAGCCGGCATACCGATGCTGTACAGCACGGCGAACAGCGGCAAGGCAACCAGCGTGCCCCAGGTACCCGGTGCTTTTTTGGCGAGGCCCGCGCCAAAACCAAAGGCGATGAAATGCGCCGGGTGCGCCAACAAAAATTTTTGGTCGGCAATCACAAGCTAGGTTGGCTCGGCAAAATGATCAAAACTGCCCGCGCCGATTTGCGCCGGCGTGAGTGGCTGCCCATTTTCATCCAGCACCACCACCGTCGCTTCGCCGTTTGTCATGCTGCCGATGCGGGTCAGTGCCAGCGCCATGTCTTCACCAATTGATGCAATGGTGGCACGCGCCGAAACCGGGGCGGTAAAACACAATTCGTAATCATCACCGCCGGCCAGCGCACACGGCATACGCATCGCCGGCCCGACCGACAAGAGTGCGGCGTGGCAGGGAATCTGCAGCCAGTGGACCTGTGCACCAAGGCCGCTTCGTTCACAAATATGCCCCAGATCGGCCATCAAGCCGTCGGAAATATCGATGGCGGCGATGGTGGTGTGCGCAATATTGGCCAGTCGCATGCCCAGTGCAATACGCGGATCGGGCATCAACAGTCGCGCCATGGCGCGCGCCAACACACTGGCGTTTAAATTGATTTCGTCGCGCAGATGACGCAACGCCAGCGCCGCACCGCCGAGCGAACCCGATACCCAGATGTCATCACCCGGCTTGGCAAAATCACGCTGCAACGCCCGGCCCGGCGCAACCTGCCCCAGCGCGGTAATGGTGATCGACAACGGACCACGCGTGGTGTCACCACCAATCAACGTCACGTCGTATTGCTCGGCAAGGCCAAACATGCCCTTGGCAAATGCCGCCAGCCACACATCGCTGATTTCCGGGACGGTTATCGCGAGTGTAAAAAAACGCGGCGTGGCGCCCATGGCCGCCAGATCGGACAGATTGACGGCAAGCGCCTTGTGGCCGAGCAACTCGGCATCGGTATATTCAAAAAAATGCACACCCGCCACCAGCGTGTCGGTGGTGATGGCAAGTTGTTTGCCGGGCGTGATGTCGACCAATGCGCAATCATCACCAACACCCAGCACGCCGCGCCGGGGCGGACGCGTGAAGTGCCGTTCGATCAGTGCAAATTCAGGCGTGATTGCGGGAATCATCAATTATTTCCCCGGACAGACGCCGCAAAGGTGGCCGGCGTTTTTTCTGCGTGAAACGTCTATGAACGACTTACCTTGGTCGTTACCACCACTTTTTTTGTCACCCTT
>JANOEV010000451.1:0-2106 GCA_031413695.1 Burkholderiales bacterium | reverse complement strand
TCGACGATGATGCCGGCCTCGATAAACACGATGCCCTCGTTGGTCGATGCGGCAAATTTTTGCAATCGCTCTTCGCTGTCGCGGATCGCTTTTTCAGCTTCGTGCTGCCTCGTCACGTCGTTGATCAGCACATAGGCGGCCAACGTGGCGCCGGTAGCATCAACGTGTGGAATCAAGGTCACTTCAAGCGTGCGCTCACTGCCATCAGGCAGGCGATTTTGCCGCTCATAGCGAACGGTTTCACCTTGCATCGCCCGCTCCACATAAGGTCCGATGACTGCAAACGCGTCGGCCCCGATGATTTCCAGCACGGTCTTACCGATGATGGAGTGTTCGTCCAGCCCAAAATTGTGTGCATATGCCTTGTTCGCAAACTGGCAGCGGAAATCTGCGCGAACGAAGTAGGCGACCAGTGAGGGCAAACTATCGGCAAGCAGTCTCAGCAATTGCGAGGGGCTGGCGGTGTTGGCGTGTGGCTCCGAGAGGGCGAGCGGTGACGACATAGGTCCTCGCGTGTTTGGATCGTTTTTTGCGGTTGCCAACCACTATAGGTTTGAACGGGTAACTCGTAAAGCTAAAACGCGTGGTGAGCGTCCTGCAAACGCTACGCCAATATTCGCCTTGCAGACCAAAATTTACAGAAGTTGACAAATTTGAAAAAACCTTCAAATTGTCGCCTTAACCATTGACGTAACAGGGTTTTCTCGTTAAATTCCAACGCATGGAACAAGACCTCCAGCGCTTTGAAGACAAGCTCAATCATTTCGTCACGTTGTTTCACCGACTGCGGTCGGAGAACAATGAGTTACGTCAAAGCGTGGCGACCAAATCCGACGAAGTCAAACGGCTCGCCGAGAAACTCGATCAGGCAAAAACGCGGATTGAAGCCTTGATCGCGCAGCTTCCGGATACTGAAGGTGAACGTCGATGAGTACGCCTAAGGACGCGAAGGAAGTCAAAGACCCGAAAGGCGTGACCATCACCGTGATGGGTCGGGAATTTCGTGTCGCAGCGCCAGACGGAGAAGAACGCCAGTTGTTGGAGTCGGTTGATTTCCTCAACAAAAAGATGCGCGAAGTTCGCGATACCGGCAAAGTTGTTGGTAATGAACGTATCGCCATCATGGCTGCACTCAATATCGCCCACGAACATATGCAAAGGCCCAGCGGGCGGGCCGCCAAGCCGGCCGCTGTCCCTGCAGATGCTGACCTCGACGGCACACGCCGCCGCATAAACGCGTTTGAAGACATCATCGAAAAAGCTATTTCAGATCAGGAAAAGCTTTTCTAGCGCGTGCCCGAAACAACGCGCTATGATGTCTTTGTTGCATGGCGTTTCAGCGTTCGCTTAGGTCTTACCCGATCGCGATGGTGAGCACGGTCATGGCAATGATTCCCACGATGGAAATGGACGGCATCACGCGGGTCAGCCACGGTGCCCGGCTCTGCATCCAACGATGCCAAGCGAGACCGGCCAGCACCGGAATCACCGTCATCTTGGTCAAATCCCACGCCAGCTTTCCCGCGTCGATCTGGACCATTTCGCCCGCCAGCCATAGCATCATGAACGGCGTGATCACGGGAGCGAGCAGGGAAGTCACCGCGGTGAGCGTGACAGACAACGCCACGTCCGCCTTGGCCAGGTAAACCATCACCGTCGAGGCCAGACCGCTCGGGACCGAACCGACCAGGACGATGCCCGCACCAATCTCCGGCGGAAATCCAGATGCTTTGGCCAGGGCATAGCCAAGGAACGGCATGATGGTGAACTGACAGAGGACGCCCACCGCGACACCGCCGGGCAACCGGACCACGCGGGCAAAATCGCCGACGCTCAAGGTTGTGCCCATGCCGAACATGATCACTTGAAGAATGGGGATGAACAATCTCGTGAACTTGAATTCGCCCACCCCTTTGAACCACTCCGGAAATGTCATCCCCACCGCAATGGCCGTGGACAGCCAGATCAGGAAAGTCCATTTCCGCAACGCCTCGGGTCCCCGGGCGGCCAACGCGAAGCACAGCATCCCGCCGCACACGAGTGGCATTGATGATTTGCTCGCGCCCAGCAAATGCGACACCATCCCCGCGAGCGACGCGATCCCGC
>JANOEV010000450.1:0-4664 GCA_031413695.1 Burkholderiales bacterium | reverse complement strand
ATACATCGCCATCCCGAAAAACAACGGCTACCAATCGCTGCATACAACCCTGTTCGGACCGCACGGCACCCCGGTCGAATTGCAAATCCGCACCGCCAACATGCACAAGATCGCCGAGGCGGGCGTGGCATCACATTGGCTCTACAAGACCCTCGACGCCGAAGTCAGCAACGTCCAGCAAAAAACCAATCAATGGCTGCAATCTCTGCTGGAGATTCAATCCGGCACCGGTGACGCGCTTGAATTTTTGGAGCACATCAAGGTCGATCTGTTTCCGGATGCGGTGTACGTTTTTTCACCAAAAGGCCGGATCATCTCGCTGCCGCGTGGCGCCACCACTATCGATTTTGCCTACGCCATCCATTCGGATGTCGGCAACCGCACCACGGCAGTCAAGGTAAATGACGAGGCCGCGCCGTTGTCACAAATGTTGAAGAATGGTGATCGTGTTGAAGTCGTTACCAGCGAAACCGGCCGGCCGAACCTGGCGTGGCTGAACTATGCCGCCACCGGCCGCGCACGTTTGCACATCCGGCATTATCTGAAAACCACCCAACAAACCGAGTCGGTTGAATTGGGCGAGCTGCTGCTGATCCAGGCCGTCAGCACACTCAACTTTGACCCGAACGATATTGGCAAGACCCATTGGCAGCGTTTGTTGAAAGGCGACAGCGCACATAGCAAAGAAGAAGTGTTGGCAGAAATTGGTTTGGGCAGACGCCTGGCGATTGTCGCCGCGCGCCGTTTGTTCGAAGTCGCCGAGCTCGAGCAACCGAAACATAAACCAAAAGACGCCATTGTTATTCGCGGTACCGAGAACATGGCGGTGCAATTTGCCGCGTGTTGCCGGCCGATCCCCGGCGACCCGATTATTGCGGCCATGAAGGGCGGGCAAGGATTGATCGTGCATACCCACGATTGCCCGACACTGCGCAACCATCACGCCACCGGCGCGGTCAAGTTTGATCCGGACAAATGGGTTGATGTCACATGGGATCGCGCCATCAACAAATTGTTCAAGGTCGACATTCGCATGGTCGTCACCGATGCGCGCGGCGTATTGGCGAAATTGGCGGCGGAAATATCCAGCGCCGACTCAAATATCGTGCACATCCGCATGGATGATGTGCCGCGCGACGAAAAATTCTCCACCCTGCATTTCACCATCGAAGTCAGCCACCGTCAGCATCTGGCACGCGTGCTGCGGCAAATGCGGCAGCTCGAAGAAGTGGTGCGCATCACCCGGGTCAAGTCTGGGCAGGCACGTGAAATCAAGCACGAAAACAAACCAGGCGAAAAATGAAAACAATTATCTCCACCCCCAATGCACCCGCTGCCATCGGCACCTATTCACAAGCCGTCAAAGTCAGCGGGTCGGTTGAAACGGTATACCTCTCCGGCCAAATTCCGCTTGATCCAAAAACCATGCAATTGGTATCGGGTTTCGACAATGAAGTGAAACAGGTTTTTGAAAACCTGCGCGCGGTTTGTGAAGCTGCGGGCGGCTCGCTCAATCATCTGGTCAAGGTGAATGTGTACCTGCTCGATCTCGCACACTTCGCGAAGGTCAATGAAATCATGGCGACCTACATGCAGACGCCCTACCCAGCGCGCGCCGCAGTTGCCGTTGTCGGGCTGCCGCGCGGCGCGCAAGTCGAAATTGAAGGCGTCATGGTGATTGAGGCCGATGGGTCATCGGGCGGATAGGGTGCAGGTTTCGGCCAGAAGTGGTCCTTCCCGAGAGTCTCCTGATTTCATATGTTGATCCATTGAATTCGATGAAAAACAATGTGACTCCGAGCCCTACTGTTTCACGTTAGAGAGCGAGCATATGGAAGGCTTTGCGCTCATTTACCTTTCTTTTGCGCTGCCTTTTGCGCTCGTTATGGCAGTTATTTGCATGTTGGTGCGCAAGTTCGTCCAACTGCCCCGAATCGTTACGCTTGTCGGTAGCGCAACTTTGCTATTCGCACCGTCGTGGGCACCAGCCACGATTGCCATAGTGCCCGTGCCATTTGGGCTTCTTGTTGGCCTGACCGTCCTCGATGGCGAATGGGCTGAACTCGCCAATTGGATTGGCCGCTATCCAATGTGGCATGCCATTTCCTTTCCAGCAACCGCCGTGGTGGCTTATGTTGTGGTGCGCCTTTTGCCCTCTAACTCGTCGCTCCAAACGGCCGCGCCGAACGGCCGCGCACCCGTGAGCTAGCGCGTTAAATGACCGCTTTCGGGCAATCGCGATGTCGGCTTTGGGTCAATCGCCACCGCGGTTGCGCAGTGCTGTCACCGCTGATTTAAACAGTGGTGTGTCGGTGCGAATCACTTCAAGGTTGGTCTGCACAGTGGATTGCCTCACGCTCACCTCTTTAGGTGCAGCAGACTGAAGCAACAGCCTTTTTTGAACGGCTTACAGCATGGCAAGGCTGGGGCCGCCTTTCCTTCCAAACCATGTCGTATCAAACCGCTTTTGTGCAGCCTTCAAGGCGGCGGTGTCCCCGCGTTTGCGATACACCTCCATCAGGCCCTGCAGCGCCCAGCCATTGCTCGGCGTTTGCGCCAGCGACTCTCGAAACGTTTTTTCCGACTCATCCAATTTGCCGGCACGCAGCAGTGCGGCGCCCAATGACTGCCGAACCGGGTAATACCAGTACGGCGGCTCGGTGTAGGGGAGAGAATCCTGCACAAATACCGCTGCTTGAAAAGCCTTCACGGCACCATTAACATCGCCGCGGGCATCGGCAAGCCGTCCGCTTGCCACATGACGCGCCGTCTCCACGATTTCCTTGGCGGGGATGCTTTCTTTGATGAGGTCTTTAAAGTCGCCGTTGCGTTCAATCTCGGTCAGGATGTCGATTTGCGCCTGACTGGCGGCAAAGTCGCCCTTGCGTGCCAGGGCTATTGCGCGTGCGTAGTGCCACATGGCCTTGACCAAAATGAATTCCTTGCCCGGCTCGGCCAGCGCCAGAATGGTCTCGGGCGTACTGAACTGCACGTGCGAAAAATACGGCGCCGCCTTTACGGGCTGCATGCCGGCGGCAGTCTTCAGAAATTCGTTGTCGATCGCCTTGTCGAGTTTGCCCGCCGCTTCCAAGGCGACTTTGGCGTCACCGCCCATTAATGCCGAGACCATCACAAAATGAATGTTGTGGGGGTAATACGCGCCTTTGTAAAGCGGATCACTCGGTGAGTTCTTGAAGTACTTTTCATCGACCGCAATGGCCGCAAGATTTGTCGTCAAGGCTTCCTTGTACAAACCGATACGGTAATAAATGTGTGCCGGCATGTGGACAAACCCCGCCGCTGGTGGCGTCAATCGCGCAGCTTCGCGCCGGTCGCTTTGGCGACCGCGCCTTTTATTTTGGCGGAGACCATTTCGATGTCGGCTTCCGTCAGAGTGCGGTCGCGCGGTTGGAGGCGGACGCCGATGGCGATGGACTTTTTGCCGGGTTCGATGCCCTGGCCTTCGTAGACGTCGAAGACGGTGACGCTTTCGATCAGTGCGCGGTCCGAGGTGATCGCTGCTTTGACGATTTCGGCGGCGGAGATTTTTGCGTCGATCAGGAAAGCGAAGTCGCGTTCGACGGCTTGGAACTCGGACAGTTCGAGCTTGGGGCGCGCTTTGGTCGCCTTGGCTTTTTGGGTTGGCAGGGTTTCGAGCATGACTTCGAACGCCGCGACCGGGCCCGTCAGGTCGAAGGCTTGCAAGATGCGCGGGTGCAATTCGCCGAAATAGGCGAGCACGTTCTTAGGCCCCAGGCGCAAGGCGCCGGAGCGGCCGGGGTGATACCAAGCGGGGGCGTCGGCGGCCACTTGCGCACTGTCGCCGGCGAAGCCGCAAGCGTCGAGGATGGCGAGCACGTCGGCTTTTGCTTGGAACACGTCGGCGTTCCAAGATTGCTTCGACCAGTTGCGCGGACCGCCGCCACAGCGCAGACCCGATGCGGCCGTCAGTTGTTCGCCGGGTTCGGGGCCGTAGAATTGCGGGCCAACTTCGAAGAGGCCGAGGTCCTTCGTTCCGCGCGCGGCGTTGCGCTGTGCGGCGGCGAGAAGGCCCGGCAAAACGCTCGGACGCATGGCGTCGAGATCGGCGGAGATCGGGTTGGCGACGATGAGCGCTTCGGGCACGCCGCCGAAGAGATCGGCTTGGGCGCGCGAGACGAACGACCAGGTCATCGCCTCCGAGAGGCCGCGGGCGGCGAGCGTGCGTTTGGAGGCGCGCACGCGTTTTTGCATCGGCGTCAACACGGCGGGCTGAATGGTCGAGGGGCGCGGCAACGGGGTCGAGGGGATTTTGTCGAAGCCCGCGATGCGCACGACCTCTTCGACCAAATCGGCGGGGCCGTGGATGTCGGGCCGCCATGAGGGGATGCTCACGCGTGCGCCGGCGACCGTTCTGAAGCCTAGACGCTCCAAGATCACGAGCGCTTCGCGCTGATGGATTTTCACGCCGCAGAGTTTTTCGACGAGCGTTGCATCGAACGTGATGTCGCGCTTGGAATCGGGCGCGCGGCCGGCGATTGTGATGTCGCTGGGTTCGCCGCCGCAAAGTTCCATCACGAGCTTGGTCGCGAGATCGAGACCCGGCACGACGAATTCGGGGTCGACGCCGCGCTCGAAGCGATAGCGCGCGTCGGAAACGATGGCGAGTTCGCGCCCGGTGCGCG
>JANOEV010000449.1:0-3593 GCA_031413695.1 Burkholderiales bacterium | reverse complement strand
GCAACCTAACCTCCCTCGTAGGGATCATTATGATGGAAGGTTACATGCAGCAGATCGCAGCACAGCAGGAAGCAGCAGCCCTACGGGAGCAGGTAACACGCGGCGGTATCGTACAGCCAGGAGGAAAGAATGGGCGACGATAAGCTGAACATCAGTTTGGCCGAGATGCAGGAGCTATATGATAGAGGCATCGTCGGTACCAAGGAATTCCGCAGTTGGCTAGCGAACCACAGCCCGTCCTTTGCAGAGGTAAGGGATCCAGGGATTGATAACTTCGTTGAGATCCAAGCTCAGGCAAACTACGAGAACTGGTCTGCTCAACGCGCAGCAGACAAGCTCGCAATGGCGTCAGGGGAGTAGGTGGCTTCTCGCGGCGGCGCGGAAGTTCTATCGTTTCCAAAGGAGACAACATGGCTAGTCTGATCGGTAAAGAGAAGGGCAACACAACAGATAGGCACGATCCAAGATTAGGTCATGGGTCAGATGACACTCCTAGAGAGCAGTCTGATGTGTATTTGGTTCTAAGCGAGGAAGAGAGAGCTAAGGGATTTGTCCGGCCAGTACGCAGGAGCTATGTTCATAGGTTTATGCTTGACGGGAGTGAACTGCCTGTAGTGATTATCTCAGCCAAGGAAATGGGTGGGTGTGGCGCTCTTACTACAATGGGACTCGCGCTAGCAGAGACATACGCGGCAGATCCAAACTTCTATGGAGCCACCTATTGCACAGGCTGTATGATGCATAGGCCCGTGAGTGAATTCTATTGGGATAAGACCAATGAGAGGGTAGGAAGCTAGTGGCTATCAAGTGGATGACCTTAACATGCGATTGGTGCGGCGATGTGATAGATGAGTTTGAGGATACCTTCGATGCAGTAGAGGCTGGTTGGTGGTTCCTTGACTCACCCGCAGGAGATAAATGCTTCTGCTCACAGGATTGTCTAGAGCAATGGCTACCGACAGCGGTTATTGAACCAACCGAAGGCGATTTCGATTTCGATTTCTTTAAGGAGGACTAATGAACGATGTAAAAGTAGACAAGCAAGAGTTGATTAACATTGTTGAAAAGAATAGGGACGCTCACAGAGCGATCTTTGAGGAAGCTCTAGAGGGCTACAAGAAGGTAGCGGTACGACAGCTAGAGGCCCATATCGAAAGAATTGACAGAGGGGATTTGATCGACGTGTACTTCCGTGTGCCTGTACCAGAGGATCATACGGATGATTATGACAGGGTTCTTACCATGCTCGCTATGTCTGTTGACAACACCATTGAAATTGACCAACAGGCGTTTGCATCATACGTCATGGATGATTGGAACTGGAAGAAGCAGTTTCTCACCACAAACTCATCCTACTCACAGACCGCTAATATGGCGCTCAAAAAGGTGTAAGGGGCTTCTCGGCGGCGCGAGGGAACTCTATCGTTGACAATTATGACAACATTTGCTATTCCAGTCGAAAGTAGGTATAATACCTCTATGTCTTTTGAAGAACAACGTATCCATGAGCTTGAAACCGAAGTACGCACCCTGAACAGGTGTATTACTGGTATGCGTAACATGATTAAGATTGCGGCTGAATACAAGAACGAGGATCTTGAAACTCGCGTAAATGGAATTCAAGAGGCTCTTAAGAAGGCTGCTGAGTATGAACCTCGTCAGCAAGGTCGCAGAAGGAGCTAACAATGAAATTCGGGTCAAATGTCCTCCCTACCAAATTTGGTCGGGGAGGGCAAGAACCCCAGGACTGGATTTGTGTCTGTGGGGAGAAGAATCGCAAATATTTGGTTAGATGTGGAATGTGCAATTTACGGCGAGAAGTCGCAAAGGGAATTAAATGAAACGAGAAACCGAGGTAGTTCTAGGGTACGATCAGGATAATTCAGCCGTTTGGAATCAATTTGCAACAGCGATTACAGAACTAAGCCTGAATCACGGTCGCAAGTCAACAGTTGCCGATGCCACCTATGATTTCAGTGGCGCAGACGGCACTATCAAATTTACTAAGTCTACACAGGCATATTACTACGATGTAGACAGAGAAGCAGCGGCATACATCTACGACAATCGTAATCAGCGCACAGTCACAATTACAGTAGCGGCAAGGTCACAAAAGGATGCTCTATCCTATATGACCGAATTGAAGGCGCTCGCTACTATCGAAAAGATCACAGACGAAACCCTCGTTAATGTCAATTTCTGGTCAATGACCAGCTATGGTGGTAACTTTCGTTCAAGGAAGCTCACTGTCCCTGCGTGGGATGAAATCGGGAAGAACTATCCTGGTGACACCAAGCAGGAGCTTGATGCCATTATGAGTCAGGATTTCCGTCCTGGTTCTGGTGGTCAGTTGATCCTTTGGTATGGTGAACCAGGAACAGGTAAGACAACAGCACTTAGAGCATTGGCGAGGGAATGGAAGGATTGGTGTAATGTTGAGTACATCGCTGATCCCGAAAAGTTCTTTGGTTCCGAGACGGAGTATATGTTGTCTGTTCTCATCAAAGAGGATGACGACGACATTACGCCATGGCAGAGCCACGACCATTCTTCTGATACCGAAAACGATGAGAAGAACAAGTGGCGCTTACTAGTCCTAGAGGATGCAGGAGAGCTTCTAGCGCACGATGCGCGGCAACTTAGTGGTGCAGGCTTAGGGCGCTTTCTGAACGTCGTAGACGGGCTTATTGGCCAGGGACTTAAGATCATCGTGCTTGTTACAACGAATGAAGAATTGGGTCACTTCCATGACGCTGTATCTCGCCCTGGACGATGTTTGGCTCAGATCAAGTTTGGTTCATTTTCAGAAGCCGATGCAGAAGAATGGCTTGAAGATAAGGATTCAGACGCGGGGGCTGTTGGCGATCAGACTCTAGCAGAACTATACGCTAAATTACACAAAAATGAAGTCAGAATCAAGAAGCCAGCAGGCAACTTTGGATTCGGCTCTTAGGAGAAACAAAATGGCAACGAAGTCACAAGAATTTGCAGAACGATTGGATAAGCTATCCAAGAAGAGTGAGAGTATTTCAAATAAAGCAAATATTGTTGCAGAGCAGCAACAGCACTATGCAAGTACAGCCCAAGCTATCGGCAATGTACCACCAAGCCCCTTTTACGGGGGTGGGGCATCAAACTATAATCCAAACCATACAGGTCAGTGGACAGGGAGCGGAACAACTTACACAACCATGCCCCCAACAACCACATTCCCTAATACTGCGACTAGCCCTATATATACTTTTGATCCTAATGAAGCGCTCAAAGAGCAGATCACGCTGATGGAAGAGAAGATTGATGTTATCGCGGAGAAGATGGATTTACTCCTAGAGGTTATCGACTATCTTCAGCTTGAAGGGAAGCATGGAAATTAGAGTCTTAGATCATGGGTTCGTTAGGCTAGATGACAGCATGGGAGATGACCTGTCGGTTGTCAATGCTGCCAAGGTTAGCTTTGGCGAGAGAATTGAAGCTATTGGTGAGGGGGAGGAGAAGCTAATAGCTTTCCTCATGCGCGAGAAGCACGGCACTCCATTTGAACACAATAGCTTCAAGTTTCACATCAAGGCTCCTCTGTTTGTAGTGCGTGAATG
>JANOEV010000448.1:0-1501 GCA_031413695.1 Burkholderiales bacterium | reverse complement strand
TCATCAGCGGGTCGCGCACCACCGTATTTGCAATGTCGCGCGGCGACACACGGTCCTGATCAGCCGCATATATGGCTAATTGGGACGCCGTGCGTTGCAGCACCGGCAGCTCCGCCCCGGTATAAAACTGCACCCAGGCGGCAAGATCGGGCAATGGTTGTGTGATAAATGACATTTGTCGTAGATGGGAATAACAATACATCTACGTCATCGGCACAATCCGGCGCGACTTGAACCGCCAAAAAGCCATAAACGCTATGCCGGCGCGGATGATGCGAGTAGGAACGCCTTGATAATGCCGATCGACGCGGCATCCTGAAACATCGGCGCGTGGCCGGTATTGGCAAATTCCACCCCGCGGACGTTTGAACGTGCGCACATTTGCGTAAACGTCGACTTCAGCAGCAGGTCGGAATCCGCGCCGCGCGTAACCAACACCGGACAACTGATTTCATTCCAAAATTCACCCAGATCAACGTCCGTTATCGGTTTGGACTTCAATGAAATCGCAATTGCCGGATCGTAACGGAATTGCCACCGCCCATCCGCCACCTGCTTGATCAGCGGCAGCGTGAGTTGATGCCATTGCGCGTCTGTCAGTGGACCAAACGGACTGACCGACCGCACCACGGCAACGGCCGCGTCAATACTGTCGAACAGCGGGTTGGCCAGGGGGTTCATGTATTGGGCGATCCGCTCAAGCGAGGCTTTTGGAATAAACGATCCGATATCGTTGATGACAAAGCGGGTAATGGGCGAATGCGGTTGCGCCGCCAGCACCATACCGATAATGCCACCCATCGAGGTACCAACCCAGTGGACTTTTTTTGCGCCGGATTTGGCAATCAATCGCACCATGTCGGAAACGTATTGCGGGAAATCATAGTCCGCCTTGTTGGCCAGCCAGTCGGACTGCCCACGTCCGACCACATCCGGGCACAGCACCCGGTAATGCGACGACAACGCTTTTGCGAGCACATCAAAATCACGTCCACAGCGGGTCAAGCCATGCACACAGATCAAGACATTCGGATTGTCGGCGTCCCCCCAATCCGTGACGTGCATGCGATGCCCGCCGGCCGACGATTGGCCCGTCACATAAAAATTACGCAAGCATGGTCTCCGGTTTTGCCGGCGCGATCCGCCGCTCTGCCGCACGCAGCGTATTGCCGAGCAACATGGTGATGGTCATCGGCCCGACGCCGCCCGGCACCGGTGTGATGGCACCTGCCACTTCCGACGCCGCGGCAAAATCAACGTCACCGCAGAGCTTTCCGTCGGGCAGCCGGTTGATGCCGACGTCAATCACCGTCGCCCCCGGCTTGATCCAGTCACCTTTGATGAAATTTGCCCGCCCGACCGCCGCCACCAGAATATCTGCGCTTCGGCAAAACGCCGCCAGATCCTGCGTTTTCGAGTGGCAAATGGTCACCGTCGCACCGGCCTTGAGCAACATCATCGCCTGCGGTTTGCCGACAATATTCGATCGGCCGACCACCAC